>CALGZO010000267.1 GCA_937934465.1 uncultured Fimbriimonadales bacterium
CGCCGACGCTACGGTGGTGCGCCGGCATTCCTGCCGTCGCCTTACGCACCTGTGGCTTGGACATTCCTGTCCAAGCCACGAGTGCCTAAGCGCGACGGCAGGAATGCCGTCGCACCAGCGTACCGTCGGCGTCCACGCCACCAGCAACGCTTGGACAAGAGTGTCCAAGCCACGAGTGCGTAAGCGCGACGGCAGGAATGCCGTCGCACCCCTGTAGCGTCGGCGTCCACGCCGACGAGAACTGCTTGGACAAGATTGTCCAAGCCACGAGTGCGCAAGCGCGACGGCAGGAATGCCGTCGCACCAATCTACCGTCAGCGTCCCCGCCAACGAGAACTGCTTGGACAAGATTGTCCAAGCCACAAGTGCACAAGGCGACGGCAGGAATGCCGTCGCACTACTGCAGCGTCGGCGTCCACGCCACCAGCAACGCTTGGACAGGAATGTCCAAGCCACGAGTGCGCAAGCGCGACGGCAGGAATGCCGTCGCACCCCTGTAGCGTCGGCGTCCCCGCCAACGAGAACTGCTTGGACAAGATTGTCCAAGCCACTGTACCGTCAGTACCCTCGCGGCAATGCTCGCTGCTGAGCCAACCTGTGTGGGTTGCCCAATAATGCCGAGACTGCGCGGACTGATCGATAAGCTCGCGGGCGAATCAGGCTTGCGACGCGGACGACGCCACCCCTACGAACTGCTGCCCGACAAGGCAGTCAACCTCTGGCGCGTGGAGTCGGTTGTACCGAACCGACAGCTGCGCCTGCGCGCCGAGATGGAGACGCCTGCTAACTTCAAGGCGCGGGCGATTGCTGGGTGCGTGCAGCACCGTTAGCGTATAACATACAGTTGCCATTGTTCAGATGACGCGGTGGGTAGGGTAGGCTCTGCACGGGGTCGTGCGCGTTCCACTCAAGGTTGCTGGAATCGTACACCAGCGGCATCAGTTCGGGCGTCGCTACTTTCGCCATCGCCTGACGCGACAGCTTGCTGTTCATCGCGTAGCCGAAGCCGCCCTCAGACACCGACGGGCAACGGAACACTGAGTCGCCTTTTGTGTAGGGTTTGAAAGCGTCGCCCCAGCGATTGGCAGGCGGGAACCGTTGGTCGTAATCTTGCAGATACATCTGTGACGCCTGCCCAATCTGTCTCAAGTTCGAGAGACATGTGTTGAAACGCGCCCTCTCGCGCGCCTGTGTAAACACGGGGAACACAACCGCTGCGATAATCGGACACATACACAGGCATAATCCGCTGAAGGCAAGCGCAAGCACAAGGATGACAATCGTCTTGTTCCGATTGGGATTAGGCTGCATGGTTCACCTCTTGTGCCAATTTCGCGCTGCGTGGGAGAGTTCCTGCTGAAGGGCGACTGTGGAAATTCAGCGCGAGGCGCGGCGTCTAACCCGAGAAGGAGCTCGGCAGGCTTAGGACGCTCCCCGAAACAAGGTATACTTCACTCACCAACACAGGAGCAATCGCTATGACACCTATCCGAGTCACAGTGTGGGACGAGAATCCGCCACATGCCGATAAGAGTATCTATCCCAGCAGTATTCGGGGCGCGGTGGCGGAGGGCTTAGCAAGGCAGAACGACGGCAGTCTGGAAATCCGCACCGCGCACCTTGACGAACCCGAACAGGGCTGTAGCCTCGAACGCCTGCGCGAGACCGATGTGCTGATTTGGTGGGGACACATTCGGCACGGCGAGGTGTCCGATGCGACCGCCGAGCGCATCCGCCAGCGCGTGCATCACGAGGGCATGGGGCTACTCGTGCTCCACTCTGGGCACTACTCCAAGCCGTTCCAGCGCGTGCTGGACTGCACAGGGCATCTCAAAGGCGGTTGGCGCGAGAAGCACCCTGCCGAACCCGAACATGTTCGCGTGTGCGCGCCACAGCACCCCATCGCGCAAGGTATCGAGGACTTTGTCATCGAACATGAGGAGATGTACGGCGCGCCGTTCGATGTGCCCCCGCCGCTGGTAGTGGTGTTCCAATCCTACTTCCCCGACGGCGGCGAGTATTTCCCCACAGGGCTGTGCTGGACAGTGGGCGACGGCATCGACCCGAACTTCACCTCTGGTCCGGGCAACGGCGTCAATCAGGGCTACGGCGTCGGGCGCGTGTTCTACTTCCGCCCCGGACACGAGAGCGTGCCCACCTATCACCACCCGATAGTGCAGAAGATTATCTATAACGGAGTGCTGTGGTGCGCGAAGCGGACGGGCTAATCGACCTGCGCTCGGACACCGTGACCAAGCCGACGCCCGCGATGCGCCGCGCGATGGCGGAGGCAGAGGTGGGCGACGATGTGCTGGGCGACGACCCCACCGTGCAACGCTTGGAGGCGACCGCCGCCGCGCGCGTCGGCAAAGAGGCGGGGCTGTTCGTGCCCAGCGGCGTGATGGCGAACCTCGTGAGCCTGATGACGCTCACAGGGCGCAACGAGGAGGTCATCTTGGGCGACCAATCGCACCTCTACACCGCTGAGGTGGGCGGGCTGGGCATCTTCGGGAATGTATTTCTGCATGTGCTGCCCAACCTGCCCGACGGCACAATCGCGCTGGAGACGCTTCAAGGCGCAATTCGCAACGCCGTCTATACCCCCAAAACGCGCGTGATTAGCCTGGAGAACACGCACAACCGCTGCGGCGGCGCGGTGTTGCCGATGGAGTACCTCCGTCAAGTCGCGGGGTTAGCGCAGGCGCGGAGCGTATACTTGCACTTGGACGGCGCACGGATTTTCAACGCCGCGATTGCGCTCGGCGTAGACGCCGCTGAGATTGCCGCGCCGTTCGAGGTGGTGAACTTCTGCTTCTCGAAGGGGCTGGGCGCGCCTGTGGGTTCCATCGTGTGCGGGAGCCAAGCGTTCATTCAGGAGGCGCGACGCACCCGACGCATGCTCGGCGGCGGGATGCGTCAGGCAGGCGTGGTAGCCGCCGCTGCGCTCGTCGCCCTCAACACAATGACCGAACGCCTCGCCGAAGACCACGAACACGCACGGATTCTGGCGGAAGGGCTGGCGAACATTCCAGGAGTTCACATCGACCCTTCGCGCGTGCAAACGAACATCGTGATTTTCGGGGTAGACCCCGCCACAGGTTGGACTAACGCGAGTTTGCAAGCGGCGTTGAAGCAGTCGGGCGTGCTACTCTCGCTCTCAGGCGCACGCCTGCGCGCCGTGACACACTACGAGATACGCCGCGCCGATATCGAACGCGCGTTGACAGTGATTCAGCAAACAGTCACGGGTTCAGCGCCCCACGCCCCCCTCTAACAAACAACGCTTGGACAAGACCGTCCAAGCCACACAGTGGCACGGACTTTCCTGTCCGTGCGCTGTCGTACCGTCGGCGTCCCCGCCGACGACCAGCGCAGGTGCGACGGCAGTCCTGCCGTCGCGTCAGTACCACCGCCAACAAACAACACAGGTGCGACGGCATTCCTGCCGTCGCGTCAGTACCCCCGCCAACAAACAACACAGGTGCGACGCCTTTCGTGGCGTCGCAGCACCGCTGTCCCCGCCAAGGAAACCTGCGACGACAGGAATGTCGTCGCACCCGTTTTGGCAGCGCAGAGCATCCCCGCGACAAGTTTTGCTTGGACAAGACTGTCCAAGCCACTGTAGCGTCGGCATCCCCGCCAACGAAAATGCTTGGACAAGACTGTCCAAGCCACTGTAGCGTCGGCGTCCCCGCCGACGAACTACGCTTGGACAAGATTGTCCAAGCCACTGTAGCGTCGGCGTCCCCGCCGACGAAAATGCTTGGACAAGACTGTCCAAGCCACTGTAGCGTCGGCGTCACGCCGACGAACTTGCGATGACAGAAACATTATCGCACCTGCGCAGGCATAGATTGAGTTCAGGAAGCGCGAGTGCGCGTCACCCAGACGGAAC
>CALGZO010000268.1 GCA_937934465.1 uncultured Fimbriimonadales bacterium
TTGGTATAATTCGGTTATGCAGCTTCAAGAAAAGGCGTGGCGTGTCCCCGATATCGAGTGCGAGGGCTGCGTGCGTTCGATTCGCCGTGCGCTCGACGATGTGGACGGCGTGACACAGGTGGAGGTGGACTTGCTGACCAAGACGGTGCGCGTGGCGTTCGACGCTGAGCGCGTGGGTGCGGACGAGTTGCACGCGCGGATTGAGCAAGCGGGCTTCACGCCGCAGGCGTAGGGGGCAAGATGGCTCGGATGCCTCCGCCCTATCGGCGGTTCTCGCGCGTGAACTTGCCCGTGTGGCTGCTGGTCGGCGCGACGATTGTCTGGGCGCTGCTGCAAAAGCGCGCGGGCGCGTTCACGCTCGGCTGGGAGCAGTTAGCCGTGCTGATTGCGCTGGCGCTGCTCTCGGCGACGGCGCGCACTTGGGTGGGGCTGAAAGACCCGCGCGTGATGTATCGGCTGAGTTTGCCGTTGGTGGCATTCGACCTCGCGCTGATTACTATCGCCACGCGCTTCACTGGGGGCTACGAGAGCCATGTGTGGCTGCTCTATTTTGCACTGTTGGCGTCGGAGGCGGCGGTGATGTCGACGCGCGGGCTGACGCTGATGCTTCTGTTGACCGCCGTCGGCTACGGCTGGGCGTGCGCCCCCATGCCGCCCGAACTGTGGAGCAACTTCGGCTACCGAATCGCCTCGGTCAGCATCGTGAGCTGGCTGATGCACCAAATCTATCGCAGCCATGTGGAGTATCGCTTGGAGTTGGCAGACCTGCGCGAGCAGTACGAGCTGGCGCAGGAGCGCGAGCGTATCGCGCGCGAGTTCCACGACGGCTTGGGACACCATTTGGTTAGCGCGATACGCGGGTTAGATTTGCTCCACCGTCGCCTGCAGGCGCAGGAAGACAAGTCGCTGAGCGCGTCGCTCCAGACGCATCTCGCCACCCTACGCAACGCGCTCCACGAGACGCGCCAGATTATCCAGCAGCTGCGCGCGCCCGAAACCGTTGACCTGCGCCAATTTGTCCAGCAGACCGCCGAGCGCGTGGCGCAGAACCTCAACGCGCGCCTGCACTGCGCCTGCCCCGAAGTGATGCCCACGCTCACACCCCTGCAGACGCTGATGCTCACGCGCGTCATCCAAGAGGCGTTCAGCAACATCCTGAAGCACGCGGGCAGCCCCCAGAACCTCTGGGTCGAGTGTAAGGCGCACGACCGCTACCTCACGATTCGTATCGCCGACGACGGCGACGGGTTCGACCCCGCAACAGTTGTTTCGGGCGTGGGGCTGACCAGCATGCACGACCGAATACAATCGCTCGGCGGCGAACTGCACCTCCACAGCGCAATCGGACAAGGCACAACGCTCACCGCCCGTATCCCGTTGCAGGAGTAAACGATGGACAAGGTGCGTATCTTACTGGCGGAAGACGATACACGGCTGCAAGAAGCGTTCCGCGAGATGGCGAGCGAGGAGCCGAGCGTGGATTTGCTCGGCGTGGCGGGCGACGGCGAACAAGCCGTGCAGATGGCGCTGCAGTTCGAACCGCAAGTCATCTTGATGGACATCCAAATGCCCCGACTCAACGGCATCGAAGCCACACGCCGCATCAAGCGCGCGCTGCCCCACGCGCAGGTGGTCATCTGGACCATCTTCGCCGACGACCAGCATGTGTTCGAGGCTATCAAGGCGGGTGCGATTGGCTACCTGCTCAAAGACAGCCCCACTCAGGAGCTGATTGAGGGCATCCAAGCGGCGGCGCGGGGCGAATCGCTGCTCCACCCGACGATTGCCGCGCGGGTAATCCACGAGTTCCAACGCCTGCGCACTGCCGCGCCCGACGCGCCCGAATGGCTCCACGAGCTGACCGCGCGCGAGACCGAAGTGCTGCGCCTGCTCGCCGCCGGCAAGCGCAACAAAGAGATTGCCGCGCAACTGTTCCTCACAGAGAAGACCGTGAAGAACTACATCTCCAGTATCCTGTTCAAGTTGCAGGTGAACTCGCGCACGGAAGCGGCGTTGCTGGCGCAGAGGCAGGGTTTAATTTAGCCCGTGCGTGCCTATTACCGCTCACTGAAGCCGTTGGTGCTGTGGCGCGAGTCGGCGCGTCCGCTGGATTGGGCGTCGCTGTTCGGGCGCGACGCGCCTGTGGAGCTGGAAATCGGCTTCGGCAGCGGCGACTACTTGGCGGCGCGAGCGGCGCAGCGCCCTGAGCGCAACTTTGTCGGCGTCGAGTTGGAGTGGGAGGGGGTGCAGCGTGCGCTCCGCAAAGTCGCCGCCGCGCGACTTGCCAATGTGCGGTTGCTGCTCGGCGATGTGCGCCCCATCCTCCATCGCGCGGTCGCCCCAGAGAGCCTCGCGCGCGCCTATACGCTCTTCCCGTGCCCGTGGCCCAAGAAACAGCACCATAAGCATCGCCTGCTCACGCCAGCGCACCTGCAGCTCATCAACAGCCGACTGCGCGACGGGGGCGAGTTCTACCTGCTGACCGACCACGAGGAATACTTCCAGTGGGTGCTGGGCAACCTCACCGACACAGGGTTTCAGGCGGTCGCGCGCACCACGCCGCCCCAAGTGAACACCAAATACGAACAAAAATGGCGCGCGCAGGGGCAAACGCAGTTCTACGCGCTCACACTGACCAAAATCGCCCACTGCGCCCTGCCGCTTCAGGAGGATGTGGCTTTGGAGACCTATCGTGTAGAGCAGTTCGACCCGACGCGCTTTCAGCCCGCCGATTGTCCCGACGAGCCGCGCGTGTTTTTCAAAGAGACGCGCTACGACCCCGTGCGCCAGATAGCGATGACGCGCGTAGTGGTGGTGGAAGACGACCTGACGCAGCACTTCTGGATCGAGATTGTGCGCGAGGGCGACGGCTGGCGCATCCGCCCTGCGCCGGGCTGCGGCGTTGTGCCCACCGTCGGCGTGCAACGCGCTTTGGACGCCATACGCGACGCGCTCGCCCAATGACGCGCCGAACCCCGCGTCTCAGGTACTATGGTGCAAGCGCGACTCGCAAGGGTGAACCCATCAGTGAGTGATTCGATGTTTTGGCGGCGAGCGGAAACGGAGGCGCGGCGCGTCACGACCGACGAATCCGAGTGGTTCCTGCGCGTGCTGTGTCGCGGGTTCGAACTGGAAGCCAGCTCGGCGCGACGCTTCTTCTACGACGACCCCTACTACGAGGTGAACCAGCGTTGGGGGCTGTGGCTCCACGAGGACGACCAGTCCGTACTGGTCTCGATACTCACGGCGGTCCCACTCACGATGCGTGTGGGGGAACGGTTTGTGGGCGTTTGGGGGATAGCAGGCGTGACAACGCTGCCTGAATATCGGCGTCAGGGCTTCGCGGCGGAGCTGCTCAGGCGCGTCCTGCGGCGGCTGTATGTGGAGCGCGCGCCGCTCGCCGTGTTGCAAGCGTTCAATCACGAGTTCTATCGCAAGCTCGGCTGGGAGACCGTCGGCGCGACAGCGCTGGCGCGGCTTAGCCCCAGGCAGTTGCCGCGCTACCCCGCGCCTCCCCTCCGACGGGCGACCCCCCAAGACCGCGACGCGGTGATACGCCTACACGCCCACTACGGCGTGCAACGCACGGGCAGTCTGCAGCGCGACACGCGACGCTGGAACTATCTGTTCTGGAACCTGCCGAACCTGTGGGTGTACGAGGCAGCAGGGCAGCTGGAGGGCTACCTGTTCTACGACTTTCTCGAATCGGGGTGGGTTTTGCGCGTGCGCGAGATGGTGTGGAGCAGCGAGCGTGCGCGGCGTGCGATTTGGGGCTGGCTCGCGTCGAACGAGGAGTCGGTGATGCAAGTGGAGGTGTCGTTGCCGTTAGACGAGTTGGCGTCGCTGCGGCTTTTGGGGTGGCAATCGCCGCCTGACGAGCCGAGCGAGCCTTTTTACACGGTGCAGGTGCTGCCGAACTTCATGGCGCGCCCTGTCCACGCGCCGACGCTGCTGCACAGCCTGTTAGATGGCGCGCCTGCGCCCGACGGGTTCGCGCCGTTCAACCTGCGCGTGCGCGACCGCGCGATTACAGCGCGCGACGATATGATGGGCGTATGTGCGGCGGGCGAAACCCTCCAAGTCGGCGCGGCGATTCGGCGCGCCCCGACGATTACTCTCGCGCCCACCGCGCTGGCGTTGCTGACCTACGGCACGCTCAGTGCGCCCGAGATGCACGCCCGACGCCTGCTCCACGCGCCCGACGCGCTGCTGCCCATCCTCGACGCGCTGTTTCCCGAACGCCGCCCGTGCCTGACGCCCATCGACTACTTTTAGCCCATGCCCATGTTGCCGTCCATATCGCCCATCATGCGGGGCGGCGGCGCGCCGTTGGCAGAGGGCTGATACAAATCCACTGGCGTCCCAAAGCGCGGCGCAGCGAACGGCAGGTGCGTGCTGCCGCGCGCCAAAATGTGCAGGTAGTTCGCGCTGTCGCCTTCGTAGGGCGCGCCGTGATTCCACGGAACCCACGAACGCGCATTACAATAATGACACACCAGCGACCTGCGCCACCGATCGGTCGTGCGGTTCGGATAGGAGCGATGCAGCAGATGCCCGTCAAAGAACAACACATCGCCCGACGCCATCGGCACAGGGACGGGCGGCGGATACTTGCGCACTACCTGAGTCAGCGTGTTCACGGAATCGTCCAAGTGGCTGGCGTTCTCGATCTCGTGCAAGTCCTCGAAAGCGTTCGCGGCGTGCACATGCGCGTAGGCGTTATTCACCGGCGGGTAGATGGGTTCACAGTGCGAGCCGGGCACAACCCACAGGCAACCGTTCTCCTCATCGGCAGGCTCCAACGCCAGCCACGCGCCAATCAGCGTGTCGGGATAGGTGGTGATGTAATAAGAGTCCTGATGCCAGCCCTGTCCGCCTGTGCCAGGTGGATTGTGGAACAGCATCGTCTGCAACGCCAACACATCGGGTCCGATAATCGCCTCCAGCACATCGAGGATGCGCGGGTGGAGCAAGCCCCACTCCGCCGTCGGGTCTACCCAGTGGAGTTGATGGGCGCGGGTATGTTTGCCTGCTTGCGTCATCACGGCTTTGTCTGCCTGCGCTGGCGGATTCGCCGCCTCCCAACGCTCGATTGCCCACGCTCGCAGACGCTCCACATCCGCCGCAGGCACAAGCCCCGACACCTTCAGATACCCCGCGCGACGATACTGCACATACTCGTCGACTTTGACCTTGTAGCGGTCTGAACGCTCGACCGCTTGCGGAAGATAAGACATAGCGCTTTATAGATTCGGGCGCAAGTCGCGAATTCCTACCTCTTGCGCGCCAACTGACTGGGAGCGTTGGAGCAATCATCGGGAGGCTACCTGAGGGAGTCGGCAGCCGATGCATCATGCGCCACAGAGCGCTGCCATCTTATTCAAGCAGTATAACCACTTGCACATGGCGTCCCACGCCTCCCGTTCATCCGTGAGAGGCGTCTCCACATGCGCAACGCGCGTGTTGCGGAAGTAGTTGACCTGCTGTAAGTACTCGTAGAGCTCACTGAAATCAGGCGAATCGAACTGTTGACGAACAACCTGCCATATGCCCGACGCAGAGTCTGCCGCCTCGCGAGCGTACTTGAGGCAAAAGAGCAGCGCGCCCAGCCGCTGAATCGAGCGACCCGACACAAGGTTGTCCCGCAGGTAGCGTTGATGCTTCTCAAGTAGCGACCGCTCGCGAGGGGGCAAATGCTCTAACTTGGGGCTGAAGAAGGCGTCAAACTCTGCGCCATCCGTCGGTATGAAGGGTTTGAGGTATTGCTCCAGCAGGCAGTGCGCATACTCCTCCAGCGGACCCAAGAGCGGTTGAAAAGCGTGGGCGAGCGTGGGATACTTGGAACGGACGGCGTGGTCGAGCAGCGAGACCGCTTGGCGTATCACATCGGCTATCTCTTGCGGGGGGCGAGCGACGCCAGCCCCTTGCAGCGCTCGATTGAATGCCTCCTCTTCTGACGAGCGAGCCGTTGCCTCTTTTGACAGCAACATCTGCTGTTGGGTTTTCCATTCTTTCAACAGCTCGTGCAAGTGCGGCTCGCAGGCGCGGGTCAGTTCGGCAATAGTTGTGGCGGCTCCCTGTTGGAACAGGTGATAGGGCACATACAGATAGCGCCAGCGCGTTTCTTCAGTGGAGGCGACCTTGCACCACTCCACCGCCGCGCTGGCTTTCAGCGGCACGAATTCGTCCTGCCTGCCCTTGAGTTCCACCAGATAGTAATCCCCTTCGTTCGTGCGCACAAAAAAGTCGGGAATGTAGAAAGCGCGTTGCCCATCCGTTCGGAGATAATCTATCATCAGTTTCTGCGGACCAGCGTTTTTAGCGAATGCAGCAACATCCTCCGCTGTTTCGAGAAAATCGGTGAACTCCACCTCGAATTCGTTGTCGCAGGGCACAAGGTTGAACATGGTGCGTTGCGCAGGTATTGCGGGGCGTTTGGCGTGGCTGGTCGCCTGAAAGGGTTTCCAAGTCGAGAGCCGCTGTCCGCGGCTGATGCGCTGGCGGTTCTGCTTTCGCACTGTTTTCTGCAAGATGAGCGGTGCGAAGGCGGCGCGAATGTGTTCCATCACATCCAAGTCGCGCATGCGGTGGTCCACTTCGCCGCCGTACAAATCCACTGGGCGTTCAAAGAGTAGTTCAGCGATAAATCGCTCGACTAACGGCGCCAGCAGCTGGTGCGGATTGCTAATGCGACAGGCGCGCCCTAACATCTTGGCGAAGTATGCCGGCGCGGACCAGCCGTTATTCAACAGTCCAGCATCCAGTTGCATGGTCGTCACAATCTCATCAGTAAACAAGTGCCGCTCTTTGTACTCGATGCTTCCTTCCCGTTTCTTGCCTATAGGTAACGGCTGGAAGTTGACCCTGAAATAATCGCGCACCTCTTCAAAGGTCAGCTCCAGTTCTTGCGTTGTCTCAATCGCGTCCGACACCAGCGGAACCTCAATCTCTAAGGCTTCGACTTGCTTGTGCTGATGGTCTACGAAGATGGTAACCGTCTGCTTGAGGACCTCGCGCGCTGGCAGGACAGCGATATCCAGTCCTTCCTGTGCCAGCTCCTGTTCGTAGAGGCTGCGGAAAGCTGGATGTTCGATGACTGTCACCAGTTCTGGCGTGTCGCTTGAGGGGAACATGCGGCGCAGCCCCCGTCCCAGAGTCTGCTCTGGCAGGATGCCCGACTTCGCGGAGTAAGCGCGCAGCGGCACGATGGTGGTGACATTGCGCACATCCCAGCCCTCACGCAGCATCATGACCGACACCACACATCGGTATTTGCTGTCGGGGCTGTCCAGCTCGCGAGACATCTCACGCAAGGCGCGCAGGTCCTCCAGCTTCATGGCTGTTTCGTTTTCCACAAACTCCTTGAAGGTCTTACCCCCGCGCGTGACTTCTCGGATGCTGCCTTTCAAGCGGGTGTGGATGTTGAGCACGCGGCCCTTGAGCAGCGGGAAGGCGTCGTTATCGAGATAGG
>CALGZO010000269.1 GCA_937934465.1 uncultured Fimbriimonadales bacterium
TGCTCCCACAGCTTGGCGACAGCCTCCTCAGCGTTGGCGGCGGTCGGAACCGCGATAGGCTCGCCGCGCATCTGGAACTGCCAACTGTCCAGAAGCACGACGGGCTTGCCCATGCGCAGTCCGAGCGCGATTTCCGAGAGCGTGCCGTAGCCCCCACCGATGGCGATGAGTCCCTCGCTGGCGCAGGCAATCAGGTAGTTGCGTCCCTCGCGCATGCCTGTGAAGAGAGGTATCTGAATGAACTCGTTGGGGGGCGATTCGTGGGCGTTCGCGCCGGGCAGGATGCCGATGGTCAGTCCGCCCGCTTGTTGTGCGCCGCGCGCGGCGGCTGCCATCACGCCCGTCATGCCCCCACACAGCAGCACAGCGTCGCGCTGGGCAATCAACCGCCCGACGCTCTCGGCGAGGCGTAGCTGCTCAGGCGCGCCGACGGAACTGCCAATCACGCCGATAATGCGTCGTCGCATACGCTCAAGCCTCCGATGCACGCAAAATGAGCAGGTTCGTCCGTTCGCCTACCGCGAAGTGGTACGACACACTGCCCAGCGAGAGCCGTTCAATCAGCGAGTGCCCCTTCGCGCCCAAGATAAGCAGCTGCGACTGGGTTTCGCGCATCGCCTCGCGCAGCGAGGGTATCGGCAGCCCCTCCACCACCAGCGATTCGCACGCCGCTTGCAACGGGCGCAACCGCTCGCACACTTGGCGATTGCGTTCGTGCAACTGTTCGATAATCCAGTCGGTACCCGATTGCTGCACGGCGGGCGCATGGCGCGTGAGCAGTTCCAGCGTCTCCTCGTCTAAGTCGAACGCGGTCGTGATGGCAATCCGCTTGAGGCGGCGCGGGGCGAACTGCAGCAGCAGGTCGAGACAGCGATAGTTATACTCGGAGTGGTCGGTGGCGACGACGGCGTTCAGCGGGGTTTCGGGGTCGGGGGGCGTGTGGGCAATCAGTAGGCTCTGGCGGGCGTTGGTCAGCGCGGCGCGCGCGACGCTGCCCACGAAGAACGCCTCCACCGCGCCTTTGCTCGTGCCGCCCAGCGCAATCATATCCGCCTCACGCGCGTCCGCCAACTCCAGCAGTTTCGCGCTCGCCCGACCGATGAGCGTGACGCCCTCGGCGGTTGCGCCGTGCGCCTGTACCTGCTCGCACAGGGCGTCTAACCGCTCGCGCGCCGCCGACTGCTGACCCGCCAACGACTCGGCGAACGCCTCGTCGGGAAACGGCGCGACCACGCCCACCACCGGCGGACGCGGCGGCTCGATTACCGACGCCAAAATCAAGTGGGGCGATTCGAACCCCAGCGCATCTATCCACGCCAGCGCACGCTCGTATGCGCCCTCGCTATCCACGCCAACAACAATACGCATCACGACTGTAGTATACCGAAATCGCCCATGTAGCCTCGCGCACGCGCTGGCGTCCCCATACACGGAGGCGATATACGCATGCTCCGATTCCGCAAACGCAAGATATCGTTAGAGCGCGAGTACGCGCCTGTCGAGATAGAAACCTTCGGCGTGCGCGCCGCAACCGACCTCGACGACGACCTGCTCGCCAAGCACGGCTACGCAGTCTACGACCGTATGCTGACCGATGCGCATGTCAAAGCGTGTTTCAACCTCAAGCGTTGGGGCGTCTTGAGCGCGCCGTGGCGCTTGGAACCCGCCGACGACACGCCCCAAGCCCTGCGCGTCCACGAGTTTGTGCTGTATAATCTCCACACGATGCAGGGCGGCGTGTTCAGCGTGCTGTGGCGCACGCTCGACGCGCTTGCGAAGGGCGTCGCGATTTTGGAGAAGCTCTACACCTACCGAACCGAGCCGCCCTACGCCGAACGCTGGACGCTGCGCGGCTTCAAGGCGAAGAACCCTGCGCTGTTTGAGTTCGAGGTGGACGCCTTTCGGAACCTCAAGGCGCTGACGCTTCACGCGCCGAACGGCGAGCTGATACGCCTGCCGCGCGAGAAGTTCATCGTCTACGCCTACCAACCGCGCTACGAATCGCCCGCTGGCGAGTCGGATTTGCGCGCCGCCTATCGCGCGTGGCGCAGCAAAGAGCGCATCCTCCAGATGTGGGACTTGTTTTTAGCCAAGTACGCCTCGCCGACGCTCATCGGCGTCTACAAGCGCGGCTTGCCCCCTGCCCAACAGGAAGAGCTGCTGCGCGCCCTCGACAAGGTGCAGCAAGAGACGGCAATCATCGTGCCCGAAGAGGTGAAGGTGGACGCCTTAGAGTTCAAGCAGTCGGGCGCGGAGAGTTTCGCCCAAGCGATTAGCCACCACAACGCCGAAATCGCCAAGAGCATTCTGGGCGAGACGCTGACCACCGACGAGGGACAGCGCGTGGGGAGCCTCGCGCTCGGACAGGTGCATCTCAAGGTGTTGCAGACCCAACTCCGCTCGCTGCGCGCCGACCTCGCCGAGCGCGTGATGCAAGACCAAGTCATCCGACCGCTGGTACAGCTCAACTTCGGCGACGCGCCAGAACCGAAGTTCGTCTGGGAAGAGGATTGAACGCATGGTCGGGGCGGGCAGACTTGAACTGCCGACCTCTCCCACCCGAAAGGAGCGCTCTACCGTACTGAGCTACGCCCCGACCACACAATTTTACCCCATTCCACACCTCAGCGTCAAGAGGGCAGGAGGAATCGCGCCCCCTACCCCGAAACGAGTGTGTATGCAACGCACTGCTCTTTACGAGGCGCATTTGGCGGCAGGCGGTCGGATGGTCGAGTTCGCAGGCTGGGAGATGCCTGTGCAGTACGCAGGGATTATCCAAGAGACCCTCGCCGTGCGCCAGCGCTGGGGCATGTTCGATGTGAGCCACATGGCGCGCGCCTACTTTCGCGGCAGCCACGCCCGCGCGTTCCTGCAACGGCTGGTTCCCTCCGACCTCAGCAAAGTCGCCCCGATGACAGGGCAATACACCGTGCTGACCAACGAGCGCGGCGGCGTGGTCGACGATATAATCCTTTACGAGCTCGCGCCCGACGAGTATCTGATGGTGTTCAACGCCGCGAACCGCCAGAAAGACCTGCAGTGGTTCCACCGCTGGCGTCAGGAGTGGGGCATGCCTGTGGAGATAGACGACCAGACCGAGCAGACCGTGATGCTCGCCGTGCAGGGACCTGAAGCGACGCTGCATCTGAGCGAATTTCTGAACTATCCACTGGGCGCGACGCCGCGTTTTGGGGCAACTTGGGTTGAGTGGGAGGGCGCACGCCTGTTCGCGGCGCGCACAGGCTACACTGGCGAGGACGGTTTTGAACTGATTGCGCCTGTCGCCATAGGCGTCCCACTCTGGCAAGCGTTGCTGGCGCGGGGGGCGACGCCCTGCGGTTTGGGCGCACGCGACGCCCTGCGCGTGGAAGCGGGACTCCACCTCTACGGGCACGAACTCACCGACGACACCAACCCCATCGAAGCGGGTTTGGGCTGGCTGGTCAGCGACCGCGCCGACTATATCGGCGCGGAGGTCATCCAGCAAGTCAAGGCAACAGGCGCGACGCGCAAACTGATGGGCGTCCGCCTGCAAGAGCGCGGCGTGCCCCGCGAAGGCTACCCCGTGCTAATCGACAATCAACCCGTCGGCGCGCTCACCAGCGGAGTCTACTCGCCCACCTTAGAGCAGGGCATCGGCATGGCGTACCTGCCTGCCCAGCACGCGAAGGTCGGAACCCCGTGCGCAGTGGCGATTCGCGGCAAAGCCGTGCCTGCCGTCGTCAGCACGCGCCGATTCCTCAAACGGGAATA
>CALGZO010000270.1 GCA_937934465.1 uncultured Fimbriimonadales bacterium
CGGCAGGAGTTGCAGGCGCGTTTCGTGAAATATTTCGGATATGACCCTAGAAATCGGGGGGGTCGTGTCGTTAATTATAGTGGAGGTTCCGCACAGGGGCTTCCAAGACCAACACAGGAGGTAACCGATGATGAGACGACGGCAGACGATGCTGGGTATGATGGCGTTGTCGTTAGCGATAGCGAACCTTGTGGCGATGCCCCACACGCTGGCGGCGTTGAGCGAGTTCAGCGGGGGAAGGGCAAGTCTGTCTCCCGTGATGAGTAGCAGTGGCGGTTGTGGATGCGCTTCAACTTCGTTTGAGAAGAACCCAGATGAACATAGCGGTATCTTAGCGTACTCACCAGTTCAGCTGGGGCTTCCACTCTGCGCAATACCATACCCAGTGAATGACCCTACCAACCTGCGAAAATATGCCTCCCAAACAAGGTCATATTTACTGCCGCTCGTGATGGGGCTGTTGGTTGGGGAACTTATTCTCCAACTGGCAGGAGGAGGAAACTATGCGATTACATAAATCTGGCTTCACACTTATCGAGATACTCACAGTGGTTGCTATCATAGCGTTACTAATCGCTCTTGTCTTGCCTGTTCTCGCTACTGCCCGCGCGAAAGCGAGAACTACGCACTGCATAGCAAACCTGCGTCAAATTTACATAGCTTGGAAGGGGTATGTCGAAGACTATTCAGAGTATCCCCCCTGTATAACATCTCTTATTTCTCGGTCAAATGCTGCGATTTTTCACTGCCCTTCAGACTCTTGGCACGGATTTAATGTATGGGCTACCTTCAGTTCGGGGTATCCAGTAAGTTATTTTTACGCGAATATTATCCGTTGGAGGGAAAAAAGAGAGCTTATCGAGAAAGCAGATCCAAATCACGGTATCGTGTTTTGCATGCTGCATGCAAAATGTGATATGTGCAATATGGTAGATGATGCTTACCGAAGACATAGGTCAGATCCTTTCTCGGTTGCTAACTCGGTTTTTCCCTATCCACCTGTCTTTTCTGGGACACTGCTAAGACTTAGGCTCGATGGCTCTTTGCAGACGGCTCGCATTTCACCGCGCTGTTATCAACTGCCTGATGGCATAGTGTTGGCGGATGTAAATCCTTGGTATTACCTGACCGATGCTACCCCGTGTTTATGGTGTGACTTGCCATATCCTGAGATTCCTTGCGGACAGTGAAGGGAGGCTCTAAGATGGCTACTCTTAGTAGGTACCTGATAGGAATTGCCTCTATGCTTCTGGGTTTTCATATAGCATCCATCTTCCTCGATCCCATCTTTGACATAGCACACAACTTACTCAACGAGAGCATTCCCGCCCCGCCAAACCTTTCTTACTACATATATAGAAGCGTTTTGGTGTACCAGACGCCCTATGGATTGTTTATTTTACTTTTTGGATTGCTACTTGGATACTCACGATTCAGGGCTGGCAAAGAGCGGCTTGGGATAGCGATGTTTTTCTCAATACCTGTCTCACTGGCAATCGTCTCATTTGTTTACATAAGTGTTACAGACTTTACAGAGCAAGGTATTTTGGGAGTTCTACAAGGAGTTGTCCGCGCAGTGGATTTCTTATCTCCGTTTGTCCTCGCGTGGTTCTTGGCATTACCAGTAGCAAAAGTCTACGAAAGATTTACCCAAGAAGATGTTTTATGAAAGAATAGTTTTGAAAGAAACGCATCCACGCTTGGAAGCTCCTTCTCCCACTGTCTGAAAGATGGGTTGGAGGTAAGGGTCGCTTGCTCACTTTCCGAGAAAGTCTCCCTAGAGGCGGTGTGAACACGGTGTATACTTATTGGCAGGAGTTGCAAGCACGGTCAAGGCGAGCTTCCTTGTCGTTGCTGCTGGACTGTGGATGCATACCAGCCAATTGGGTATCCTCTCTCTTGAGTACTGGAAGCTCGCTTGGCATCTGCAGGTTCTTTGGGCAGCGGTCTTCTTTCCGCTATTCTGGGGTATGCATTCTCTTCTGAGATACGCGGAAGACCGATATCAATATGGAGGGTAAGCGATGACACGGAACGGACTTACCTTAATCGAACTCTTGGTCGTAATCGCGATAATCGCACTCCTCATTGCTTTGCTTTTGCCCGTTGTGTGGAGTGTGCGCAAACGGTCTTACGAAAGCGTCTGCATTAGCAACCTACGCCAGATTTATGTCGCCTTCGACAGTTATCTTCAAGATTACAACCAGTCCCCCCCTTCCAACATGGTTCGTCTTGCATCGTATGTCAAGGAGAAAGCACTGCTAAGATGTCCTGCGGATGTCTACCCCAACGGTGCGGGAACGGGTGACACTCTGGGGCAGGTTGAAACCAGTTACTTTTACTTTCTTCCTGCTGTCTCAGATTACCTAAGTGTTCTTCAGTCTGTAGATTCCCATCATGGGATCCTTGCGTGTGTTCTGCATGGGAAGCGCATTTCGGAGACACTCGGACCCGCCGATCTGACCTTCGTTGGGCGTGTGTTGAGGCTTTCAGTAGACGGTTCAGTGCAGAAGAAGTACGCCGAGATGCTCTGCTTCGAGGACGCTGATGGAAACTTTAGCGAGATGCGTCACCCTTGGCATCTATACTCTGATGTACGTCCTGTTCCTGAAGCGGTGCTGAGTTTAGACCCTTCACTGCGTGGCGCGACTATAGTGCCTTGTGGCTACTGACCTCGCGCTGGCGTTTCGGTGTGACGATAGGATTGTTGTCGCACTGAAACATGATTGCCTTTGCGTTGAATCTGTTGTAATCCTGTTGGGGTATACTATACGCACTGCTTGGGGAGGCATCCTGAGATTATTCCAAATGCGCGAGAGTCTCAGATCTACAATCCGTCGGGGGTTGTACTGTTAGTGGAGCAGCCGTTTGATCCGTTCTATCACTCTCCAGCCTTCGCTGCAGGTGGGCTGAGATGTTTTATGTCGACACAGCCGCTTCCGTGCTACCCAGAAGAGATTTGTGGCGAGCCGTATTTTCCGTGTGGATGTCTTGGTCAACTCGCTTGTCGCCATTCGGGTAGATCCACCAATCTTCTCTTTTGCGATGGTCATGCGCGTTCCTTCCCTTCAGGTGGGGTGAAGCTGGGCATGTTTTTCCCATACCGAGCAAACGATGCCGGTCTTGTATACGTGGCTTCCGGTCTTGCATACGCGATTTACTGAACTGGTTTTAAAAGCCCCCTGTGCCCGCTCCACTGGTCAAATCGATAACTGACGGCGACCAGCCTAACTGGCAGAGGGTCTGGAGGTAGTCGTTGGGGGTGAGCGTGTCGGGGTGGCGACCCGTGAGCGCGACGATGACCCCCTCCATCACATTGGTCGCGAAGGTCTCGCCCTCGATGATAGGCGTGGTGGTAATCACCCGCGCCGCGCCCGCCGCACGCAGGAACTCGATGTCCGCCTTGCGCACGGTGTTCGTGATGACGGTCTTGTTCGGAATCTGGTCGGGCATATACTTGTGGATGTAGTGCCAGTCGCCTGCGATTACATCGGCTTCGCGGAACAGTTTCTCGGCGCGCGGCGTGCGCTTCTCCTGCTTCTCGCCTGTCGGGTAGAACCACTGGAAGGGCAGGCGCGTGATGAGGGGCAGCAGCAACCGCCCCAGTATCTCCACCGTGCGGTAAGAGCGTATCGGGATGGGGACGCCCACCGCGAACACCAAGTCGCCATAGATGACACGCTTGGCGAGCCGCGCGAGCTCCTGCGCCATGCCGAACCGATCGACCGCCGCCACGAGCAGCACCGTGCATTGCGAGAGGTCCAGCACCTGCTGCGCTTGGATCCAGCGCAGCGCCTCGCGCTCCAGCGTGTTTTTTAGCCCGCTGCCGTCGACCACAGGCGTTTTCGTAGCCACGCAGACGAGTTTTTGAATCGAGCGGAAGGTGTAGCGTCGGTTGCCCACCCAGATATGCAGGTCTGCGCCGCCGATGCCCAGCGCGTCTACCTTGCCGTCCAGCTCGGCGAACAGTTGCTGGAAGCGGCGCAGGTCGCCGTCCGTGCCGATGCGCTCAATCAAAAACGGTTCGCCTGCAATCATCACCTCGCTGCGCTTATCGCGCTTCGAGGAGCCGAGACTGACCGAGACGATATGTTTCACCGATAGTCTTTGAACAGCTCGCTGACCGACTCGTCGTGGTGGATACGCTTGATTGCCTCGCCGAGCAGGGGCGCGACCGACAGGCGCACGAGTTTATCGAACTGTTTGTGCGGCGGCAGGGGTATCGTGTCGGTGCAGATGACCTTCTCGATGGGCGATTCGGCGAGTCGTTGCGCCGCGTTGCCTGAGAACACGGGGTGCGTGCAAGCGGCAATCACGCTGGTTGCGCCGCGCTTGAGCAGCGCCTCCGCCCCCTGCACCACCGAGCCGCCCGTGTCGATCATGTCGTCAATCATAATCGCGATTCTGCCCTGCACATCGCCGATGATTTCCATCACTTCCACCTTGTTCGGTTCAGGGCGGCGTTTTGCGATGATGGCTAAGGGCGCATCCAACGCCTCCGCCAGCGAGCGTGCGCGCGGCACACCCGCCACATCAGGCGAGACCACCACGATATTCTGCTCGTGGTAGCCCTGCGAAATCAGGTACTCGGCGATAATCGGACCCGCGTAAAGATGGTCAACTGGGATGTCGAAGAAGCCCTGAATCTGCTCGGCGTGCAGGTCGACGGCAATCACGCGCGTTGCGCCTGCTTTGGTAATCAGGTCCGCCACGAGGCGTGCAGTGATAGGCTCGCGCGGCTTGATTTTTTTGTCTTGTCGTGCGTAGCCGTAGTAGGGAACCACCGCCGTAATCCGCCGCGCAGACGCCCGTCGGAAGGCGTCGAGCAGCACCAGCAGCTCCATCAGGTTATCGTTGACGGGCGCACAGGTCGGCTGCACCACGAACACATCCATCCCGCGCGCGCTCTCCAAGACCTGCACGCGCACCTCGCCGTCCGCGAAGCGCGTGCAAATCATCTGCCCCAGCGGTCGTCCTAAGTAGCTTGCAATCCTCTCTGCCAGCTCGGGGTTGGCGTTGCCGCCAAACAGCAGAATCTCTTGCCCGTTATCCATCGTTAGTACCTCCCGCGCCTTGTTTAGATTCGCGCCGTTTGCGCACCCATCCTGCCTTAATCGTTTGATAACTTCGGGCAATTGCCAGCGATTCGGGGGGCACATCATCGGTGATGGGGCTGCCCGCGGCGATGTATGCGCCGTCGCCGATGGTGAGGGGGGCGATGAGCGTCGCGTGCGACCCCACGAACACGCCGTCGCCAATCACCGTGCGGTGCTTGCGCTCGCCGTCGTAGTTGCAGGTAATCGTGCCCGCGCCGATGTTCGTGCCCTTGCCCACCGTCGCGTCGCCCAGGTAGGTCAGGTGCAACACTTTCGTGCCCTCGCCAATCTCCACATTCTTAATTTCCACAAAATCGCCCACGCGCACGCCTGTATGTAGCACCGTGCCCGGTCGGATGTGCGCAAACGGACCCACTGAGACATCCGAGTCAATCCGCGCTTGGATGATATGCGAGCGGAACAGATGGCAGTTGTCGCCCACGACGCTGTCCTGCAGGTAGAGGTCGGGTCCGAGTGTGCAGTTCGCGCCGATGATGGTGTTGCCGCGCAGGTGGGTATTGGGTTCAATCACGGTGTCGCGTCCGATTTGCACGGTCGGCTCGATGTAGGTGGTGGCGGGGTCTACCACCGTGACGCCGTCCAAGCAGAGCTGTTTGAGGATGCGCATGCGCACCGCTTGCGCCGCCTGTGCCAGTTCCCAGCGGTTGTTCACGCCCAGCAGGAGCGTCGGGTCGGGCGACTGCCACGCGACCACGCGCGCGCCCTGACCTGCAAGGATGCCAATCACATCGGTTAGGTAGTATTCGCCTTGCGCGTTCTGGTTGCTCAGGTGGGGGAGCGCATCGCGTAGCGCGTCGGCGCGGAAGCAATAGAATGAGGTGCAGACTTCGCGAATAGCTTTCTGCTCAGGCGTCGCGTCCTTCTCCTCAACGATGCCGACGACATTGCCCTGTGCGTCGCGCAGGATGCGCCCGTAGCCTGTGGGGTCTTCCAGTATCGCGGTGGCTAAGACGCATGCCGCCTCCGTCTGACGCGCCGTCTCATAGAGCGATGCGAACACTTCAGGGGTGACCAGCGGCGAGTCGCCCGACGCAATCAGCACATACTCGGCGTCGCTGGGCAGGTGTGGCATGGCTTGCATCACGGCGTGCCCTGTGCCGAGCTGCTCGGCTTGAAGCGCGTAGAGATATCGCTCGCCCAACGCCTGCTTGACTAAGTCCGCGCCGTGCCCGACCACCACGATGATTGGCTCCGTGTCCACCTGCTCTAAGGCGCGTAGCACATAGCTTGTGAGGGGCTGTCCCAGAAGCGGGGTAATCGCTTTGGGGTGTTCCGATTTCATGCGGGTTCCTTTGCCCGCCGCCATCACAATCGCAGTCAGTTTCGACGCCATCGCTCGTCTCCCGAACCGCAGCGAGTGGATTATACCTCGA
>CALGZO010000271.1 GCA_937934465.1 uncultured Fimbriimonadales bacterium
CAGAAAACCTTCCTTCGAGTTCTTTTATGTATTATTTGTCCACTATACCATACAGCGCGTAGGCGTGTTGACCCTGGGGAGAGTGTTCGAGAAATCGTTTGGGCAGAATGCCCCCCCATCAAACGCAGGGCGCCCACGCAGGCGCGCCCCTACGCCAATAACCAAGTAGGGCAGGTACCCCCTCCTTTAGGTTCCCCCTGCAAGCAGGGGGAACCACTTGAGAAAAATCGGTTCCTCCTGCAAGCAGGGGGAACCAATTGAGAAAAATCGGTTCCCCCTTTTCAAGGGGGAACCTGCAGGAGGGGGTTCCCCATACAACAGGCGAATTTTCGAGCAACCTCAGGTACACTTAACTCCACTGAACAGTCGGTCGAGGTGATCTATGGCGACGAACTATCTCAAGGGCGAGCCGCTGGAGCTGCGCTGGCGCAGCGCGTGGTGCGAACATCAGGCGCGTACAATCCCCAGCCTGTTCCAAACGCAGGCGGCGACGCTGGGCGACGCCACGCTCTATTTGGTGAAGCGCGACGGGGCGTACCAGCCGATTTCGTGGCAGACGATGAAGCGCGATGTGGAGCAACTCGCCGCCGCGCTCATCCATCGAGGGGTGCAACCGGGCGACCGTGTGGCGATACTTGCCGAGAACCGCTACGAGTGGGTGGTCGCCGACATGGCAATCCTCCACTGCGGCGCGGCGTCCGTAACGCTTCACTTCCCGCTGACGCCCCAGCAAGTGGAAGAGCAGCTGCGCGACTCGGAAGCCTGCGCGATTTTCGTTTCGAACGCGACGCAAGCGCAGAAGGTGGAGCAAGTGCGCGCCCGCCTGCCCGCCCTACGGCATTCCTTCAGTTTTGAGCCGATAGACGGCTGGACGCCTCTGGGCGAGCTGCTGCGTGAGGGCGAACATGCCCTGCGCGACAAGCCGACCCTTGTGCGCGAAGTCGCCGAAACCGCTCGTTGGGATAGCCTCGCCACACTCATCTACACCTCAGGCACGACGGGCGACAGTAAAGGCGTGATGCTTTCGCACGGGAACCTGCTCTCGAATATGTACGCCTGTATGCAGGTGTTCCCGCCGCCCGGACGCGACTATGTGATGTTCAACTTCCTGCCGCTGAGCCACATCTACGCGCACACATGCGACTATTTGGTGGCGATTGGCACGGGCGTCACGATGGCGTTCGCGGAGAGCTTCGACACGCTGGCGCAGAACCTGCAGGAGGTGCGCCCGCACGCGATTAACGGCGTGCCCCGCTTCTACGAGAAGGTGCGCGAGCGCGTGATGAGCGTGATTCAGAGCAAGCCGTTCCTGCGCCTGCTGGGGAGCTACGCCCGCAAGAAGGGGATGCAACGCGCGTTCGGCGGTCGGCTCATCTGGGCAATCAGCGGCGGCGCCGCGTTAGACCCCCAAGTCGCCGAGTTCTACTGGGAGAACGGCGTGCAGCTCTTTCAGGGCTACGGACTGACCGAGACCTCGCCCGTGCTGACCTGCGGCGCGCCGAACCGCCACAAAATCGGCACAGCAGGCGCGCCCTTCCCCGGCGTGGAAATCAAAATCGCCGACGACGGCGAAATCCTCGCGCGCGGACCCAACATCATGCAGGGCTACTGGCGCAAACCTGAGGCGACTGCTCAAGCCATCGACCCAGACGGATGGTTCCACACAGGCGATGTCGGCGAAATCGTGGACGGGCAGTACCTGCGCATCACCGACCGCAAAAAGGACATCCTCGTGCTGGCAGGCGGCAAAAATGTCGCGCCCGTCGCGCTGGAAAACGCCCTCGTCCGCAACCCCTACATCGAGCAAGCCGTCATCTACGGCGATAAGAAGAAGTTCGTCTCCGCGCTGATAGTGCCCGACTTCGTGCAGCTGGAGGAGTGGGCAGAGCGCGAGGGCATCGCCTACGAATCACGCGAGCAACTCATCGAGAACCCCAAAGTGCGCGCCTTCATGACGGAGCAAGTGGCAGAAGCGATGCGACCGTTCGCCAACTACGAACAGGTGAAACAGTTCATCTTGCTCCCACAAGCGTTCACCTTCGAAGCAGGCGATGTCACTATCACGCTCAAAATGCGTCGCGCACGCATCATCGAACGCTATCGTGAACAACTCGATGCACTTTATGAGACAGAGCGGGTATAATAACCGTTCGATGACGATACAGGAGGTTTCGTAATGCTGAGAATCCGTCTTATGCGCATAGGCAAAAAGAAGAAGCCCTTCTATCGGGTCGTGGTGGCGCCGAGCCAGAACCCGCGTTCGGGCAAGTGCGTCGAAATCGTCGGGCAATACAACCCGATTACCGATCCGGCGCACATCCAATTCAACGAGGAGCGCGTGCTGCACTGGCTGCGCACGGGCGCGCAACCGACCGACACCGTGCAGCACCTGCTGAAAATCGCAGGCGTCTGGGAGAAGTTCCAATCCAGCGCGTCAGGCGATAGCACACCTTCGGCAAACTAAGGGGAATCAAACATGTTGCGAGAGTTTCTGGAAGCGTCGATCCGCGCGTTGGTAGACGATCAGCAGGCGGTGCAAATCCAAGAGGAGCGCAACGGGTCGCTGTTGCGCTACACAATACAGGTAGCGGAGAGCGATCGGGGGCGCGTGATAGGTAAAGGCGGTCGCATCGTGAACGCGCTGCGCACAGTCGCCCAAGCCGTCGGCGCGAAAAACCGCCTGCGCGTGCAGGTCATCGTAATCACCGACGGCGAGAACGCCGACGCCAGCCCCGACGACGGCGAGTAGACGATGGCGAGACCCTACACGCCCAAAGTCCCGAAACGGTGGGTGACCGTAGGCGTCGTCGCCCGACCGTTCGGCATTCGCGGCGAGCTCAAAGTGCGCTTGGAGACCGACTTCCCAGAACGGTTCCAGCCGGGCGCACGACTGTTCTGGTGGCAGCCGCCCAAACCCGAACCGCCTGACGCCGACGCCGAGCCGCGCACACGCCACAAGAAACCCCCACGCACGCAACCCCCCAAAGAGTGTTCTATCGAATCCGTGCGCTGGCACGGCGAGTTCCTCGTACTCCGACTCTCTGGCGTGGAGACGCGCGACCACGCCGAACAACTGCGCGGCGCATGGCTCCTCATCCCCCCTGAAGAGCGCATGCCCCTCGAAGAAGGACAATACTATATCAGCGACCTGATAGGCATGGAGGTCTTCACCGAGTCGGGCGAGCGGATAGGTAAGTTGAAAGATGTGCGTCAAGGCGCAGCGTATGATTTCTACGATATTGGCAAATACACCATCCCCGCCGTTGAGGAGTATATCCTCAGCGTGGATGTGCCCAACAAGCGCATGACCGTGCGCCTGCCTGAGATTGAATAGCGTTTCTGCCTATGGGTGGGTTGTGGCGCAGGCGTCCCTGTTCGCAGGCTATGCCTATGCGCTCGTAGCGACGGCGAGCGGCGCGTGGGGCGCGTGGCGTTGGCTGGGCGCGCCGCTGATACTTGTCGGCGGAGCGGTCGCCCTGCTCGCTGTGTGCGCGCACGGACGCAAGCTCACCCCGCTGCCCGAACCGAACCGCGCACTGGGGCTGCTGCAGACGGGCGTCTACGCCTCGATTCGGCATCCGATGTATACGGGGCTGCTGTTGACGGCGTTCGGGTTGGCGATTCTCAGCCAGAAGGCGTGGGGCGTCGCAGGCGCGCTGGGGCTTACCCTGTTCTTCAACCTCAAAGCCCGCGAGGAGGAGCGACGCCTGCTACGCTGCTACCCTGAATACGCGGCGTACCAAACGCGCACAGGGCGGTTTCTGCCGCGATGGCGTCAGTAGACGCCCACATGCTCGCGCTCAATTCCCACAAACCGCGAGAAATCGGGCTGGAACGCCAGCGTGATTTTGCCCGTGGGTCCGTTGCGCTGCTTGGCGACGATAATCTCCACCTCCTCCTGACGCACATAGCCAGGCGGCGGGTCAATCGGCGCGGCGTTCTTGTCGCCGTAGTACTCCTCACGGTGGATAAAGAGCACTACATCCGCCTCCGCCTCAATTGAGCCGCTGTCGCGCAGGTCGGAGAGCATCGGTCGCTTATTCTCGCGTCGTTCCACCGAGCGCGAGAGCTGCGACAGTACCAGCACGGGCGCGTGGAACTCGCGGGCAATCTGTTTGAGCGCGCGGGCAATCTCGCCAATCTCCTGGTTGCGGTTCTCCACGCGGCGGTTCGACGAGCGCATCAGCTGCAGATAGTCCACCACAATCAGCCCCAGCTCGCGTTCGGCAAGTTTGGCTTTGAGGCGTCGGCACTTGGCGCGCATCTCCATCGGCGAGAGGCTGCTGGTATCGTCGATGTAGATAGGCGCGTTGAACAGGCGCTCGGCGGCGTCCTGCAGTTTCGCCCACTCGTCCATGCCCAACTGTAAGCGACGCAGCCGCTGTGCGCTCACCGCCGCCTGCGAGCAGAGCATCCGCTGCACCAACTGCTCCGCCGCCATCTCCAAGCTGAAAATCGCCACAGGCTTGCGCTCGCGAATCGCCACATGCTCGGCGATGTTAATCGCCAGCGAGGTCTTGCCCACGCTCGGACGCGCCGCCAAGATAATCAACTCCGACGGCTGTAGCCCCGACAAGATACGATTCAAATCGCGATAGCCCGTCGAGACGCCCAGCAGCAACTCGCCGTCGGGACGCTCCTGCAGCTGCTGCTGACGCTCCTCGAACTGCTCCAGCACATTCAGCACGAGGTTGTTCACACTAAAAAACTCGCGCCCGATTTGACGCTCAGCCACTTGATACACCGCTTGCTCCGCTTGGTCTAAGATGTTCTGCAACTCCAACTCAGGCTCTTCCACGAGGCGCACGATTTCGTGCGCGGCGCGGAGCAGTCGGCGCAGCACGGCTTTCTCCTGTACAATCCGCGCGTAATACTCAGCGTTCGCGGCGGTGGGCACGCTCTCGATGATGTTCACCAGAGCAGGCAGCCCCCCCACCTCCTCTAACTGCCCGCGCCGACGCAGCTCCTCCTGAACAGTGAGCAAATCAACGGCGATATTGCGCTCATACAGCGAATAGACCACCTCGCAGATTACGCGATGTGTGGGGTGGTAAAAGTCTTCTACCTGAAGCAGCTCCGCGACCTTCTCCAGCGCGTCGCGATCCAGCATCACCGAGCCAAGCACGCTCATCTCGGCTTCTGTGCTGTGCGGTTGGATAGTACCTGCGCGTTGATTCATACGATTACCCCCGTTGCCCAATTATTGTAGCACATGCGCCCCTACCGCAGGTATACTCGACAGGGAGCCTATGCTGCGCATCGATGTGATTACTCTTTTCCCCGAAGTGATTGAGGCGGGCGTGCGCTACAGCATCGTGGGGCGCGCCTGCGAGTGGGGCTTGGCGCAAGTGCGCGCCCTGCAGCTGCGCGATTTCGCGGCAGGCAAACACCGCAAGACCGACGATGAACCCTACGGCGGCGGCGCAGGACTGGTGATGAAGCCCGAACCTATCTTCAACGCTGTGGAGTTCTGCCAACCCACTGCCCACACGCGCATCGTGCTGCTGGAGCCACAGGGCAAGCTCTACACGCAATCGCTCGCGCAGGAGCTCGCCGAGCAGGAGCACCTCATCCTGATTTGCGGACATTATGAGGGGGTGGACGCCCGCGTGCGTGAGCATTTGGCGACCGATGTACTAAGCATCGGCGACTATGTGCTGACAGGGGGCGAGCTGCCTGCGCTGATTATCATCGACTCGGTGGTGCGCCTGCTGCCCGGCGCAATCCACTCGCCCGAGTCGCTGGGGCAAGACTCGTATGCAGATGGGCTGCTGGGCTATCCACAATACACGCGCCCTGAGGCGTTTCGGGGGATGCGTGTGCCGAGCGTGCTGCTGTCGGGCAATCACGGGGCGATTGCACGCTGGCGTCGGCGCGAGCAGCTGCGCCTCACACGCGCCCTGCGCCCCGACCTGTTCGCCAAGGCGTGCCTGAGCCGCGACGATGTGGAGCTGCTAAAAGAGTTGGAGTAGGCGGTATCATATGTGCTGATGGCGAGCTACACTTTGGCGCAGTTGGCGGAGCAGGTGCAGGGCGTGGCGCGCGGCGAGCCGACGCTGCGCATCGAGGCGGTCGGCGGCGTCGATGACGCGCCTGCAGGCGGGTTGACCTACGCGGAGGATGCCCGACGCCTGCAGGAAGCCCTCGCCTCGCCCGCCGCCGCGATTCTAACCAAGCCGACGCTCAACATCCCCAGCGATACAGCCAAATCGTTCCTGCTGCACCCCACGCCGCGCCTCGCGTGGGCGAGAATCCTCGCGCTTTATAGCCCGTTCCGCACGCCCCCGCCCGGCGTCCACCCGACCGTTGTGATGGGCGACGGCTGCGAACTGGGCGACGAGGTGAGCCTGATGCCCTATGTCGTGCTGGGGGAGCGCGTGCGCATCGGACATCGCGTGCGTGTCTATCCCTTCTGCTATGTCGGCGACGATGCCGAAATCGGCGACGACACTGTGCTGTACCCCCAAGTGACGATTATGCCCCAAGTGCAGATAGGCAAGCGCGTGATTATCCACGCAGGCGCAGTGATTGGCGGCGACGGCTACGGCTATGTGCCACACGACGGCGCACACCATAAAATCCCCCAAATCGGGCGCGTCGTAATCGAAGACGATGTGGAAATCGGTTGCAACACGACCATCGACCGCGCCACCACAGGCGAGACGCGCATCGGCAAAGGCACGAAGATCGATAACTTGGTGCAAGTCGCGCACAATGTGCAGGTGGGCGAACACTGCCTGCTGGTGTCGCAGGTGGGCATCGCGGGCAGCTCACGCTTGGGACGCCATGTGATACTGGCAGGGCAGGTCGGCGTGAAGGACCATGTGCAGATTGGCGACCATGCGGTGGTGGGGGCGCAGGGAGGCGTCTCCAAGAACCTGCCTCCCAACGGCGTCTACTGGGGCACGCCAGCGGTTCCGCACCGCGAGTGGCTCCAAGTGCTGGCGCACCTTTACAAGCTGCCCGAACTCGCCCAGCGCGTCGCCGAGCTGGAAAAGAAACTCAAAGAACGCCCATAACCGTTCCTCGCACAGGCGCAACGCCTTGCTTGGCGTCGCGCCTACCCCCCAGTGGCTGGGACATTCCTGTCCCAGCATCGCCGACGCTACGCCCCAGTGGCTGGGACAATCCTGTCCCAGCGCAGTTCGTCGGCGGGGACGACGACGCTACGACGCCACGAAGGGCGTCGTACCTCAAGACTTGCAGGAATCGGGTACGCCCTCGCTAAATGTGTATGGGGTATTCAAAAAATCTGATACAGACGCTTGGAATACCTCGCGCTGCTCGGCTGACAGCGGTTCTTCGCCGACGCAAGTTTGTCAATCCGAGCCGCGAGCGCGAGATTTCCACCATGCGTCGACTTCCAAGGAGGGAACTTGAATATGAGCCTTGTAGCGTGGTCGGTTGGCGGCGTCTGTTTCGGGTTGGGATTGGCAGCGGCGTTGATGGCGCGTGCGCGCGTGGCGACTTTCCCGACCTTCGCGTTGCCGTTGGTGTGGTTATTGGCGTTGACGGCGTTCGGGTTGACCCTGCCTGCCGAGCCTGCGCCCTACTTTCAGGCAGGGGGCGCGCTGGGTTGGGGGGTGCTGACGGCGTCGGGATTGTGGCTGATGGGCGCGTTTGTCGGCAGTCGGCTGCACTACGAGTGGCTGGGCGCGCTGCTGCCCCTTGCCGCGCCTGCGCTGGCGCTGATGCTGGTTCGCGATAATCTCCTGCCTGCGCTGTGGGGGGTGGGAATCGCGACTGGGCTGATGTGGGTGTTGCTGCGTGGGGCGTGGGATTTGTTGGAAGGCGTCGCGCTGAGCGTGCTGGCGCTGAGCTGGACGACTGGGCTGGCGGTCTATGCGGGCGCGCCGCGCTGGTTCGGGGTGTGCTTAGCGGGCGCAGGCGTTGCGGCGTTCGGCATAGCGACGCTGCTGGCGCAGGCAGGTCGCACGGGATGGCGCGTCAGCTATATCTTGCTATTCGGCGGGTTCGCGCTGACGGCGGTGGGCTATCGGCTCGCAGGCTCGGACGCGCCGTGGCTGGAGTTAGTGCTGCTGACGCTGGTCGCCGCCACATTAGCGCGTGGGCTATCGGGCAGTGAGGTCTGGTCGCGCTACGCGCTGCTGGTGTGGGTGGGTTTGCTGACGGCGGCGTTCGCGACGATGCGCGGGTTCGGGCTGGCGGTCTGCGCGTTGATGACGGCGTTGCATGCGCTGGTGATGGGGCGTTCGGCGTCCACGCGCGTCGCCGCCCACGAGAACGCGCTCTACACGGCGGGCGCGCTGCTGCTGGTGAGCGTGTTGGGCTTCCGACTGTTCACGCTGAGCTATCCGTTGCGTGCGCCGCGCGCCGATTTGTATCTGTATTTCACTTTGGCGGCGTTCCTGATTGCGCTTATCGGGCTGGGCGCGCTGGCGTTGTGGTGGAGCAGTCGCGGCGAGCGTTCACTGCTATGGCGCAGTATGCTGGCTGGGTTCTGGGCGACGGCTGCGCCGCTGGCGCTGACCGCCATCTTCACCGAGCGCGCGGCGGCGGGCTGGACGGCGGGCGCGTTGGGCGCAGCGCTCAGCGCGTATCTGTACGGCAATCGCCTGTTCCACTGGCTCGCCCCGCTGAGCCTGCTGGGATTGATTATCCTGTTGCCGTTGGGCAGCATCGTCGCCACGCTTGCCGACTCGCCGCGCACAACGCGGATAGGCGTCGCCGTTGGGCTGACCGTCGCGCTGGCAATCACAGCCGCAGCGATTGCTTGGCTCGATCGTCGCTCCGAGACAGATTAGGCGAGCTGTCGGAGGTAGTCGCCGTAGCGGTACAGGGCGCTGCGGGCGCGTTCCAATCGCCCAATCAGCGCGCCCCCGTCGTGGCGCAGGATGTCGTCCACCGTCTCCGCCACAAATAACGCCTCCATCGCGTCGGTAGGCTTCCCACAGACCTGCATGCCGAACTCCGCATCGCTGGGTTCGAGGTTCATGTGCGCCGTGAGGTAAGGTTTAAGCGGTGGATAGGCGCGTTGCAGCCAGCGGCGCAGCTCGGTGTACTGATTTTGGAACGGCTCGCCCTCGCCTGCGAACGCCGCATCACAAATCAGCTCCGCCAACTGCTCAAAACGATCATAATACTGCGCCAGCAACTCGCGCTGCTCCGCCACTGAGAACTCCACTTGAACGCCGCGCCAGTGTCGTATCTGCTCGCGCACGGTCTCTGGCAGCGATTGCACCAATACGCCCGCACGAAGGAATGTCATCCGAACCGTCGCCTGCGCCTGCAGTCGCCTTTCCCAAACGCCTTGCGCCCATGTGCGCGCCCGTAGCAAAAATCCCATCCGTAGCCTCCTTTACAGCCATTATACCCCAATTGGTCCCAGTGTGATTTCAATCACAGACATCGCCGCCGCCGTTCGCGCATACTATAGGCGCGTGGGAAATTCCGCGCGAAAAATATCAGGAGGTTCAATATGCCTACGATTGTAGATATCGCGGTACAGGCAGGTTCGTTCAATACGCTCGTTCAAGCCGTTCAGGCGGCAGGTCTGGTGGAGACGCTGAGCGGCGAGGGCCCGTTCACTGTGTTTGCCCCGACGGATGAGGCGTTCGCCCAGATCCCGCAAGAGACGCTGCAAGCCGTGCTGGCGAACAAGGAGCAGCTCACGGCGATTCTGACCTACCATGTGGTACCAGGCAAGCTGATGGCGGCGGATGTCGTACGCAGCAGCCAGCTGCAGACGGTGCAGGGTCAGAGCATTACCGTCAGCACTGAGGGCGGCGTGAAGGTGGACGACGCCAATGTGGTTCAGACCGACATCGAGGCGGACAACGGCGTCATCCATGTGATTGACAAGGTTATTATGCCCAAGTAAGCAACCGATCACCTCGCAACTCGTAGGGTGGAGAGGGGCGTCTCTCCACCCGTTTTTTTTAGGCGGCAAAGTTCAACTGGTTGGTCATGATTTGGAAGGGTCGGAGGTCTTTGAGGATGACGGATTTGCGGTTGGTGGCGAGCCATCCTTTGCGCGCCCAGCGTCCGAGCGTGCGGCTGACCGCCTCACGGCTCGCGCCCACATAGTCGGCAATCTCTTGGTGGGTGAGGTGGATTTCGATGCCGTCTTCCACTTGCTCGCCGACGGTCTGCGCCAGTCCCATCAGGGCGTGCGCCACGCGCTGGCTGAGTTTGAGCCGACTGATGTGGAACACGCGCTCTTCCGATTGGCGGATCCGCTCGGCTAAGTTGCGCAGCAGCGCGAGCGCGAAGTCGGGATATTCGCGCAGCAGCCGTTCGAACTGATCGGCGGAGAGGTAGCGCACTTCGGTCGGCTCCAGCGCCTCGACAGTGGCGCGCACCCAGTGTCCTGTGAGGATGGTCGTCTCGCCGAACGAGTCGCCCTCGCCCAGTATCGCGTAGGTGAGCGCGCTGCCGTCCGGCGCGATGGTGTAGACCTTCATCAACCCTTTCTCCACGACCCACCAGCCGCCCGGCTCGCGCCCCAATTCCAAGCGCTCGCCCGGATTATAACGCACTGCCAACATGCGGCTCATGATTTCGTGTGCCTCGTCCTCGCTGAGCCACTGAAACGGGCTGGTTTTTACCAGCGCCCACTTGGTAGTCATAGCAGCTTCACCTCGCTGGTTGAGTCTGCCTTGCTGCGGGGAGGTGATACGCGACGATGCGCCACAAGGCAACTATAGTATACCCAATCACAGGGTATAATCACGCGCCGTGTTAAGACCCGACCACCGCTTGGCGATTCTGATGCACGAGGGGATACGAGGCAAGTTCGGGAAGACAGGGCTGGGCTTGCTGCGCTACAGTTCGAACCCGATTGTCGCGGTGATTGACCGCGAGTGCGCGGGTCAGTCGTTGCGCGAACTCACAGGCATCCCGCGCGATGTGCCGATTGTGGCGTCGGTACAGGAAGCGATGGCGTATCGCCCAGAGGCGCTGGCGATAGGCGTCGCGCCATCGGGCGGCGCGCTCCCCCCCGACATGTGGCGCGAGGTGCGCACGGCGGTCCTCGCAGGGCTGAACCTCATCAACGGCATGCACGCGCCGCTCGCCAAGCACCCCGACTTGGAACCCTTCTTGCACAGCTGCCAGTGGATTTGGGATGTGCGCAAAGAGCCGCCGGGACTAAGCGTCGGGTCGGGCAAAGCGCGCGCTTTGAGTTGCAAGCGCGTGCTGACCGTCGGCACGGATATGGCGGTCGGCAAGATGACCGTGAGCATCGAGATGCACCGCGCCTGCCTGCAGCAAGGCGTCCGCTCGCGCTTTCTGGCGACGGGGCAGACGGGCATTATGATCGAAGGCGACGGCGTCGCGCTGGACGCCGTGCGGGTGGATTTCGCCTCAGGCGCGGTCGAGAAGTTCGTGTGCGAGCTGGCAACCGACGCCGAGATAGTTCACATCGAGGGTCAGGGCGCACTGACGAACCCTGCCTCCACCGCCACGCTGCCGCTGCTGCGCGGCGCACAGCCCACGCACTTGATACTGGTACACCGCGCAGGACAGACGCACATTCGCACCTTCCCCGATGTGCCCATCCCGCCCCTACCCGAAGTGATACGCACCTACGAGCAGGTCGCCGCGATGGGCGGCGCGTTCTATCCCTCCAAAGTGGTCGCCGTCGCGCTCAACACCGCGCACCTGACAGACGCCGAGGCGCGCGCGGCTATCGCTCAGGTGGAAACCGAAACAAAGTTGCCCTGCACCGACCCCGTTCGGTTCGGCGCAGGGCTGCTATTACAGGCTATAAACGGGTAGGAGTGCAAAGACTTACAGGTGTTTTGCGAGTTTCTGCTCAATCGCGCCTTTCGGCAACGCGCCCACAATCTGCTCCACCACTTGCCCGTTCTTGAATAGCAGCAGCGTCGGGATGCTCATGATGCCGTATTGCACCGCCAACTGCTGCTCTTGGTCGACATCGACCTTGTACACCTTGAGTTTGCCCTGATACTGCTGACCGAGTTCCTCGACAATCGGCGCAATCAGTCGGCAGGGACCACACCAGACTGCCCAGAAGTCCACAAGCACGGGCACGGGCGAGTTCAACACCTCCGCCTGCCATTCGCTGTGAGTGATAGCCTTCGCCATCTGCATAACCTCCTTAGGATAGTGGCTTAGTATACCCTAATCTTGTTGCCCCTCCACATGCGCTTTCAGCCCACGCGCGATGGCTTCCGCGATGCGCCTTTGGAAGGCGGGGTCGATCAGCTTGGCGCGGTCGAGCGAGTGGTTCAAGTAGCCAATCTCGATGAGTATCGCGGGCATCGCGCTGGTGCGCAGCACGGCAAGCCCTGTCTGATAGAGTATTGAGTCGGAGCGCACGCCGCGCGAGGGCAGTCCGCTGACTTTCACCATCTCGTTGAGAATCGCCTGTCCCAGCGCGCGGCTGTCGGCGTCGTCTTTGTGGTAGTAGATGGTTGTGCCTGACGCTGAGTTCGGGCGCGGGTTCGAATCGCAGTGCAGGCTGATGAAGAAATGCGCGCCAGCACTGTTGGAGAGCGCGGTGCGTTCGTACAAGCCCACCGCTTTATCCTCTGAACGGGTGAGAATGACTTTCGCGCCCTCGCGTGCGAGCAGCTCGGCAACCTGTAGCCCCACAGACAGCACGATAGTTTTCTCCTCGATGACCGTGTTGCCCTCGCGCCAGCGTGCGCCGGGTTGTGCGCCGCCGTGTCCGGGGTCTATCACGATGACCTTCTCGCTGAGTTTTCCGCCTGTGTTGCGCGGGGCGCGCAAGTTCAGCGTTATGCCCGTCTTGCCCGACAGGATTTGCACCCCGACCGAGCGCGAGAGTTCCAGCACGAGTCGCACCATACCGCCTTCAGCAGGCGCGGCGCGCAGCACGCGCACGAACATCTGGGGGTCATCTACCGCCTGTTCCACCGCCTCTTGCAGAAAGCCGGGCACATCGACGGCGATGCGGATGGGGTTCTCCAGAAACAGCACGCGCGGGCGTACCCCCTCGGGATGCGGCAGATGGAGTTGCACCACGCCCTGTGGATTGCGTTGCAGCGCGGGTATCTGAAACGGCTCTGGAGCGGGTTCGGCAGGCGGGTTCGGCTCTGTGGGGTTTGATGCGTCGGGCGGCGCATCGGCGAGGGGCGCAGTGGCTTCGGGTGTGAGCGCGATGCTCCAACTCGCTTGGACGCCCGTCTCGGGCGTAGCGTGGGGCGCGTCCATCTCCAGCACGATGCGCACGGTATGGGGGTCAAACTGTCCAATCCGCACGGCTTTCACTGTGCCCGACGGCTCCGGCAGGGGGAGCGGCGCGTCGGGCAGGGCGCAGCCGTGCAGGTCAATCGCTAATCGGCTGGGGTTCTGCAGCGTGAACGCGCGCCACGCGACGGGCAAACTCGCAGCGACATGGAGCGTCTGGTCTTCCAAGCGCGCCTCGCGCAGTCGCGCCAGCAGGCTCAGCGTGCTGGAAGCGTCGTCCCAGCGCGTGTATCCGCCCAAGCGACGCACGAGGTCGCGCAGCGGCGCACACGCGACATCGCGCTTTGGCTCAGTCGCCACCCACGCCGTCGGCTGGTCGGGCGGTATCTCGGTCAGGCGCACCCTGTTGCCCTCCACCGTCACGGGCAAGCCCAGCGGCGCCAAATGTTGGAGCGGCAGCCACAGCTCGCGCCCATCCCACAGCGCAGGCGGATTCAACGCCAGCGGCTCGCCGCGCACGACCACCTTCGCCTCGCGCAACCCATCCGCCCACAGCAGGCTCAGCGATAGCGTCGCTATCAGCCCAACCGCAATCCGTCGCATACGCCCCTCCACAGCGTTAGGATACCTTAACAACTATGGTATCTCGCAACCTTCGCCGAGGGTGTTCGAAAAATCGGGGGAGCCACACAAAAAGACACAAAACCACCCCATCGCCCCCCACCACCACGGCTTTCACATGCGAACGCAATCGCCGTATCTCCGCCCCCCGACGAAACTGCGCGTAAAACGGCGTTGCATAGCCTACCCATGTGCCGTCTACCATCGCATAGGGCGTCTGCGCAGTCGGCGCTTTTAGTGACAGCCCTTGCTGAGCCAGCCACATCAAGATTTGATGCCAGCGTTCGTCGGGGATGGTATGAATGCGATAGACCAGCGTACTCAAAGCGGGCAGGGCGTGGTTGGGGAGTGTCTCAGGGGCGCGGGCGTAGGTGAAACGAGGCGCGGTCGCGCACTTGCAGAAGGGCGAGGGTGAGGATGAGCGCTTCGGGGTAGATAGGCGGGCGCCCGCTTTTTGGGGGGAGCGGATGGAGTTGGCAGAAGCGTTGCACCCAGAAGAAGATGATAGGGACAGGCAGGGTAGTGAGCGTAGCCTGTGGGATGAGGCAGCGTGCCATAGGGTTTAGGATACTCTACGCTCCCCTATTTTTCGAACACCCTCTTTCAAGCTTGACAAGTGTGTAAGAAAGTAGGTATACTATTAGCGTTATGGAGGTGAAGCCTATGGCAGACCGACGCAGCGCGTATATCGAGGGTATCCTTAAAGCGTATAAGGCAGGTGAAATCGATATGGCAGACGCAGTGAAGGCAATACGGAGACGCAAGCCGAATCAGGCGAAACTCGACGGTGCGCAGGAGTTCGCGCAGCTTATTATGGACGGAAAAATCGAGGAGGCGTTTGCAAAGTATCGCTTCGGTCTCAAGAATGTCCGTCAGCGCCGACGCAACTCCAAGAACGGCAAGTCCGCCTGATGACGCCTCGAACCCCTCCTTAGGAGGGGTTCTTTCATTTCGGGTATCTTTTAGGCATGCATCAGTTCGCGTTTGTGATTCATCCTGTGGATGTGAAGCGGGACGCCGCGCGTAAGTATCCCATCGCCAAGTATTTGCCCGAACGGTGGGTGGAACAGTTGTTGATGCGCAAGGAGCCGATGGTGGTGTCGCGCATCACGGGTCTGCAATCGGCTACAGGCGCGAGGGCAGAGGGGTGGTTCATAGGCTGCCCGCTCTCGCCGCGTATGATGCTCAACTTGCCGTTGGAGTTCGTGTATCAGAAAATCATCCGCTGTGGGGAGATTGCACAAGAGCTGGGCGCGGAGATTATCGGGCTGGGCGCGTTCACTTCTGTCGTGGGCGACGGAGGTATCACTATCGCGAAAAATTTGGATATCGCCGTGACGACAGGCAACAGCTACACCGTTGCCACAGCCATCGAAGCGGCAGTGTTAGGCGCAGAGAAAATGGGGGTGGACATCGCAGATGCGACGGTCGCAGTCGTCGGCGCGACTGGCTCCATCGGGCGTACCTGCGCCGAGGCGCTCGCGCCGCAGGCGAAAGCGATGCTCCTACTCGGACGCGACGCGACGCGCCTAACGCCCATCGCCGAGCAACTCCGCACGGTAGCGCGCGGCGAAGTGCGCGTCTCCACCGAACTCGCGCAGGAACTGCCGAACGCCGATGTGATTATCACCGTCACCAGCGCGGTGGACGCCGTCATCTACCCCAAAGACCTCAAGTCAGGCGCGGTAGTGGTGGATGTGGCGCGTCCGCGCGATGTGTCGGTGCGCGTGGCGCGCGAACGCGACGATGTGCTGGTGATTGAAGGCGGTCTCGTGGAAGCGCCAGGCGAGGTTGATTTCGGCTTCGACTTCGGGTTCCCACCGCGCATGGCGTATGCGTGCATGTCGGAGACGATGATGCTCGCGCTGGAGGGGCGTATCGAGAGTTTCACGCTTGGCAAGGAGGTCAGCCTACAGCAAGTGCAGATTACGCAGGAGCTGGCGCGCAAGCACGGCTTTCGGCTGGCAGGCTTTCGCAGCTTCGAACGCGCGCTCACGGACGCCGAGATTGAAGCGATTCGTCTGCGCGCAGGGCGGACGACTGCAATCAACTACTCCAAGGTCAGAACCTGAATAAGAGGAAGTGCTCCGCCAGACGCCGACCCTGCGACGCGCACTCGTGCTTCCCGAACTCAATCTGTGTCTGCGCAGGTGCGACGCCTTTCTTGGCGTCGCAAGTTCGTCGGCGGGACGCCGACGCTACAGGGCACGGATAGGAATGTCCGTGCCACTTAGCGCAAGCCCCCTTGGGGAACGGTTCCGCCTGTCGCTGTGGGGCAACCGTTCCCAAGCTGTTGCGGTCGTCTCAGCCGCGCTGTTCGATGGGCGTGAAAGGTAGGTCGCGCGGACCGTTGTAGTCGCTGCGCGGGCGGATGAGGCGGTTGTTGTCGTGCTGTTCGATAATATGCGCCGACCAGCCCACGATGCGCGCCGCTGCGAAGATGGGCGTATACAGCGGGATGGGGATGTCCATCATATAGTAAATCGCCGCGGCGGGGAAGTCCACATTCGGGAAGAGGTTCTTCTCGCGTTGCATCACGCGCTCCATCGTCTCTTGGATTTGGTAGAGGTCAGTGCGCCCTGTGTGTTCAGCGACTCGGCGCACATAGTCTTTGAGGATGACCGCACGGATGTCGCCTGTTTTGTATTCGCGGTGTCCAAAGCCCATGATGCGCGCTTTCTGGGCGAGTTTCTCCATCACCCACGGTTCGGCGCGTTCGGGCGTGCCGATATCGAGCATAGCTTCCATCGCGGCTTCGTTCGCGCCGCCGTGCAGCGAGCCGCGCAGCGCGCCAATCGCGCCCACTACTGCCGAGTAGATATCTGCCAGCGTAGAGGCAATTACCCGCGCTGTGAAGGTGGAAGCGTTGTAGCCGTGTTCGGTGTAGAGGATGAAGGTGAGGTTCATCACTTCAGCGCGGAGCGGCTCAGGCGCGTGCCCTGTTAGCATATACAGAAAGTTCGCGGCGTGTCCCAAGTTCGGGTTGGGTTTGATGGGGTCTTGTCCGTGCAAGATTCGGTAGCCGTTGGCGACCAGCGTCGCCATACTCGCCGTGAGCCGAATGGCTTTTCGGAGATTGGCTTCATGTGAGTGGTCGTCGGCGTGGGGGTCCATCATGCCCAGCGTCGCCACGCCTGCCTGCAACGCCGCCATCAGGTTGCTCTCCTTCGGCAGCGCGTGTAGCACATTATAGACCTCTACTGGCAGTTCACGGTCAGCGATTAGCGCCGCGTTGAATGCTTCCAGCTGAGCGCGGGTGGGGAGCTGCCCGTACAGCACGAGGTAAGCCACCTCTTCGAACGAGCAGTGTTTCGCCAAATCGCGGATATCGTAGCCGCGATAAATCAGTCGGTTCTCGGCGGCAATCACATCGGAAATCGCGCTGACGCCCGCCGTCACGCCTTCCAAGCCCGGACGATAGGGAATAATCTCTTTATCGCTCATAAGTTCCTCCTTAACTGGGCGACCTCGCCATGTTAAGCATACCCTATTGGCAGCCTCTGCCGAATTGGAACAGCACTTCCAGCAAGTCGGTGTCATCCACTGTGCCGTCGCCGTTCACATCCGCTTCCAGGAGGAAGCCTGTGCGCCCGAACTCGAACAGCACCTGCAGGAGGTCGGCGTCGTCCACGCAGCCGTCGCGGTTCACATCGCCAGTGGCGGGCGCGACGCTGCTATTGAGCGTGTAGGCAACGCGCACCACGCGATACTCGAAGGGCTGTAGGTTCAGCGTCCACTGCAGCGCGCCTGTGAAGTCCCCCTCCAGTGGCAGCTCCCCGTTGGAAAGATTGTCTGCCATATCGTCGAGCAGCAGGTCCAGCACATCAGGATAAGGCGCGACTTGCCAATTGGTGAAGGGAGTGAGGCTACTGAGCCAAATCTGGTCGGTTGCGGTCGCGACGCGAATCCGCTCGACGTCCCAATCGGCGGAGTTCGTCACGGTGTTGCTCACATCCATGTCGGCGTAATGGAATATGTGGATGGTGCGCGGCTGGAATTGGAAGTTGGTTGTTAAAAATTCGGCGTATAACACGCTCCCGCCATCCGCCGTGCGTTTCAACTCGTACCGCGCGGCGATTAGTAGTCCATCCGATTCCATGTAGGCGAGTGTCGCCGTGTTCGGGTGTTCTTGGTCGTAGTAGGTTAGGTTGCTGAGAGTAAGCTCGCGGTTGTGGGTTTCCTGCACGCGATACCACCAGCCGAGTTGATAGAAGTGGTCGCGTCCGTTTTGAACCCAGTCGGCGTTGCTGAAGGGGGTTCGAGTGGAGCTTCCTGCGAGATCGCGCAGTCGGAAGATTGCATTGCCGTCCTGTAGCACGATTTCACTGGGCAGCGGCGCACTGATACGCAGTCGGTAGTAGCCGCCCCAACGCGGCGCGGAACTCACAAACACATAGTAAGTTCCCCGCGGCGCAAGGCTAATCCGCACCTCCGACGCGCCTTGATTGAGGAAATCCCACTCCGAGTCGTCGTTTTCGTACACTTGCCCATTCGGCGCAATCACACGCAGTCGGGTGTCGGTGTAGGTCTGCGTGCGAACGGTGAGCGTTTGTCCCGTCGAGTCCAAATCGAAGCGGTAGGCGTCCACATCGTTGCCGTCGTAGGTCAGGAAGCGGTAGTCGTTGGTGATGAACTCGCCGCCAGAGAGCCGCCCTAAGTAGATGGCTTGCTCAAATGTGTTGTTGGGTTCGGTGGGGTCGTAGTCGGGGGCGTTGGCGTCAGGAAAGACGCGCAGTGCGTAGCGCGCCCTCGCCAAATCTTGCCAATAGAACACCTCCGCCGTGTAGACACCAGGCGGCAAATCGAGTGTCAATCCCGAGGCGCGTCGGTTCAGCGGCAAGTCGGGGTTGCCGTTGTTATCGTTTTCGCTAATCCGCACACCGTTCGCGTCGTAGAGTCGCAGCACTGTGTCGCGGTTGGTGTCCACACGAATCGAGTAGGTTCCTGCCTCAACCACCTGAAACTGGTAGAAGTCTCGGTCGCGCACGGCTTGTAGCAGCGCCTCCCACACGACGAAGCCTTGTGAGCGGCTGACGGGCGCATCGATAACCATCGGCGCGGCGAGACTATCATTAGGCTCGCGTTCCAGATACGGCGTCATCTGAATCGTTTGTGCGAACGCCATCCATAGAGTCGTTCCAATCCCTGCCAGTAAAACTGTCTTTCGCATAAAAAACACCTCAAGCCTGCCAGAATTACCATGTAAAAGATTAAGGTCTGATGATGCTCCCGATTTAGGGGCGGATTGCTTTCGCAAGCGTATGGCGCTTGCCCGTTCAGTCCGCCCCGACAGTTGTGTTAGGCGTGTTGAGACGCCTCGCGTTCTTGTTGGGCAAGCACGCGCCTAAGGATTTTACCCGACGGCGATTTGGGGATTTGCTCCACGAACGCGACGCGCCGAATTTTCTTGAAGGGCGCGACGCGCTGCGCCACATAGTCCATCAGCTCTTCGGCGGTCGTCTGCCCTTTCAGCACGATGAAGGCTTTGGGCACTTCCCCTGCCTCTTCGTCGGGGCTGGGCACGACGGCGGCGTCGGCGACGGCAGGGTGCGTCAGTAGCACCGCCTCCAGCTCCGCAGGCGCAATCTGCAAGCCCTTGTATTTAATCATCTCTTTCACGCGGTCGACGATGTAGAAGTAGCCGTCTTCGTCGGCGTAGCCCACATCGCCTGTGCGCAGCCAGCCGTCAGGTGTGAGCGTTTGGGCGGTAGCTTCAGGATTGTTCAGGTAGCCCTTCATCACCTGCGGTCCGCGGATCCAAATCTCGCCCTCTTCGCGCACGCCCAGCGGATTGCCCGTCTCCAAGCTTACCACGGCGCATTCGGTATTGGCGATGGGCACGCCGATAGAGCCGAGCTTGATACGCGCGGGGTCTTCGGGGTTCACATGCGTCACGGGGCTGGTCTCGGTCAGCCCGTAGCCTTGCATGACGATGCAGCCGAGTCGCTCGGCGCATGCCTGCGCCAACTCCGCGCTCAGGGGCGCCGCGCCCGACATTATCAGGCGCAGGTGCGACAAATCGTAGTTATCCACTATCGGGTGCTTCGCCAGCGCGAGAATAATCGGCGGCACGAGGTTCGCCCGCGTGATTTGGTAATCCTGCATAATCTTGAGGAACTGCTCCAAGTCGAAGCGCGGCATCGTCACAATCGTCAAGCCCTTGTAGAGGCATAGGTTCAGGATGACCAGCATCCCGTAGATGTGATAGAAGGGCAGGATGCCAATCACGCGCTCGTCAAACTGCAAGTTGACGCCCGACGCCAGCGTTTGCACCATATTCGCCACGAGGTTGCGGTGGGTGAGCATGACGCCCTTGGGCAGCCCTGTGGTGCCGCTGGAGTAGGGCAACACCACCAGGTCTTCGGACGGGTTGATAGCGACTTCGGGCGGTTCGGCGTCGCTCAGCAGCTCGGTGAAGGGCGTCGCGCCCTCGCCCTCGCCAACGACAAACACCTCCTGCACGCCTGCCTGCGCGGCGGCGGGCAACGCCTTCTCCAGCAACGCGCCGACCGTGATGAGGAACTTGGCGTTGGCGTCGCGCAGCTGATAGGCTAACTCGTCAGCGGTGTAGAGCGGGTTGGCGGTCGTGACCACGCCGCCTGCCCACGCGACGCCGTGATACGCTAACGGATACTCAGGCAGGTTGGGACTGTAAATGCCGACCACTTCGCCCTTGCGCAGTCCGCGCTTCGCCAAGTTGCCTGCCACGCGCCGCACGCCGCCGTAGAGCTGCGCGTAGGTTAGCGTGCGCCCGCTCACGCCGTCGATCATCGCGGGCTTCTCGCCATATTGCGCCGCATGCTGATACACCATCTGCGGAACGCTCAGATCGGGTATCTCCACCGTCGGATAGGGACTTTTGAAAATCATAAAACACCTCCACGCCAGTATATACGCCTAAAACGGCAAACTTCCTGCACGGTTAATGGTAGAGTCTATGCGTATGAACCGAGAAGCCTTGTCCCGCAAGAAACAGGTGTTAGAGACGCTGTTTCAGGAGTGTCAACAGCGTGGCAACATGGAATTTACTAACGAAGATGTGCGTCGTGTAGCACAGCAAGTTGGGTTCAGCAACCCGTTCGACGCCACAAAGGTAGACACACGCGAGATATTGCCCAAGTCCATCCGCGATCAGGGCTACTGCCTTGCTCACACAGGGAGAGGAAAGCACTTATTCATTCCAGAACTCGTACACTGGTATCATGACTTTGAATTGATAAAGCCTGATGAGGTATTCCGCTGGCGATACCGAAAAAGTCTTCTCAACGACTTGGGGGGCGGGGAAGCCAGCACGCTTTCGCTCGCCCTCAATCAGCGGATTTTGCATGACTTTATCTATGAAGATGTTGTTGCAACGCCCAAAGTATATATACCAGGACGAACGCGAGTTGACCTTGAATATTTCGTTGGAACAACCCAACTCATAGCAAAAGACCAGCAGTTAGAAATGGACCTGACGCTGGAGTATCAAGGCACTGTGACGGTGTTGGAAGCCAAGAGTAAGTTCCTAACGAATTTCGCGGTTTACCAAATGTTCCATCCCATCAAATACTATCTGCAACGAGCGCTTGAGTTGGGTATTGAGATTCCACACATCAACGCTTGCTACGCGCTGAGCGCACGACAAGGGCGAAGCTCAATAACTCAGGTACGGATGTACCTATATGCGTTCGACGACCCCGATCGGTTAGACTCTATACGGCTCGTGCGCAAAGCAGAGTATCACTTGCTACAGAGGTAGGGACAGCGATGGCGGTTCCAGAACATTTGGTGGACACGGTTTATCTGGGCGATGTGATGGACTTACTGCGGCAACTGCCCGATGGGTCGGTCGATATGGTCTTCAGCGACCCCGATTATAATGTGGGCGTGAAATACAACGGCAAGTCCTATACGCGCTCGTTCGAGGAGTATATCGAGTGGTATATTGAGCTTGCACGAGAATCGCTGCGCGTACTGAAAGACGAGGGCAACATGTTTTTCATTAATTATCCCAAGCAGAACGCCTACCTGCGCGTGCGCTTTCTGGACGAAGCATGCTACGATGTGCAAGATTATGTGTGGATTTACAATACGAATGTGGGACACAGTCCGAAGCGGTTTACCACCGCGCATCGGAGCATCTTGCACTGTCGTAAGACTGCCCACAATAAGTTTTACAAGGAGCAGGTAGCGCAGCCGTACCAGAACCCGACGGACAGGCGTATTCGGCAGCAGATAGCACAGGGGCGAAAGGGGCGCATGCCCTACAGCTGGTTCTATTTCGACTTGGTGAAGAATGTGAGTCGCGAGAAGACTTTTCATGCGTGCCAGATACCGCAGAAGTTGTCGGAGATGCTGATTTTGAGTTGCACCCAGCCGGGCGATGTGGTGTTCGTGCATTTTGGGGGCAGCGGGGCGGAGTTGGAGGTATGTCGGCGGTTGGAGCGTCGGTTCATTGCAGCGGAGATTGACCCGACCTACCATGCGATGATTTTGGAGCGTCTGCGCACAGGGCAAATCCGTGAGGAGCATCGCCTG
>CALGZO010000272.1 GCA_937934465.1 uncultured Fimbriimonadales bacterium
GGTGATTGAGATTGCCAGCACCTCCCTGCCGCGCGACCGCACTCTGAAACTGCGCCTCTATGCCCAAGCCAACATCCCAGAATATTGGATTGTGAACCTCGCCGAGCGACGCTTGGAAGTCTATCGCGAACCTGCTCACGCACACTATAAGTCGCTGCGCTACTACACGCTGGACGAGACCATTTGCCCCCTCTTTGAGCCTGAGTGGCAAATCCCCGTCCGCGAACTGTTCGGCGGCGCAGAGCGATGATGATACGCATCCCCAATTCGGGGTACACTTACAAGCGGCGCGGGAAGAGACCTACCCCCCTGACCGCGAAAGGGTTGTGATAGCGATGGAGACGCAGGCGCGTACAGGCGATTGGCGCATCACGACGCTGGGGACGGCGATTCTGCAATCGCGGTTCCGCACGCTCAACCGCCCCGCGACGCCATTTGAACTGATGGACGACGCGGTGAGCTACTATCGCGAGAACTTCAAGACGCTGTTCCGCATCTCGCTGTGGACCTACCTTATCCCGATTATCTTCTCCCTGCTCCTGCTGGCGCCGATACTCTACTTCGACGCGACCTCGTCCCAGATGTCGTTGGGTTCCATAATAGTCGAGTATCTGGGGTTGCTCTTGCTCCTGCCGTACTTGGCGGTGGCGCCTCTGGTGCAGGCGGCGTTCACCACGCTGGCGTTCCGCAAGTTAGCGCAGGGTGAGTCCGTCACGCTCCGCTCGCTCTGGGAGACGCTCAAGCCTCGCTTCTGGCAACTGATAGCCAATCAGTTGTTGGCAGCGATGGCGCTGGGTGGGATTTTCTTGATACTCGGCTTCGCCGCCTTCGTGATGATTCTGAGCATATCCTTAGCTACCACATCCATTATGGCGTCTACTCCCACACTGGGGATTGCGCTGTTCGTGGTGACAACGATTGCGATTGCCATATTTTTTCTTGTAATCGCCGCGATGGCGACCGTCTGGTTCATCATCCTGCCGCAGATTATTGTGCTGGAGACCAACACCGACCCCCTCACTGCCTTCTCACGCGCCTTTGAGCTGATACGCCCCCACTTCAAGCACGCTGTGCTGAGCTGCCTCGCCTTCTGGGGCGTGCAGGCGATATTCCTGCTGTCGGTTCAGTTCTTGGCAGCGCTGATTTTGGGGATATTGGTAGGCGTTATCGCCATCTATTCCGATATTGAGCAGGCGCTCTCGCGCTGGTGGCTTTCCCTCAATCAGCTGTACGAATCGATGAGTTATGTGGCATATATGTTTGTGATGCCCGCGATGTATATGACCAGCATTTTATTCTACTTTGACTTGCGCTACCGTTCGGAGGGGCTGGACATCTATGAGGCGTTGCGGGTGGATGCGGGGGATTAGGTGGGTACTCGCGCTCTTGCTCTGTTGGCAGGTGTGTGCGGCGTCGCCGTCGGACGCCCTGCAGCAGGTGGAGCGTGCGCTGCAATCGGCGCAGCAGGCGAAGCCATCCGACCGTAAAGTTTTGCTGCAGCAGGCGGAGCGCGCCCTCGCCTCGTTGCCCCATGCTGCGCAGGAGCCGCTGAAGACGCTTATTGCAAACGAGCAGATAGCCGACGCCCTGCGCACAGCCCGCGCCTACCGAGCGACTCTTCAAACCTCGCCTAATCCGACAGCCCATCCCTCGCAAGTGAAAGCGCAGCTGGAGGCGATTTTCGCTGAACCCGACATGCAGATACCGCCCAAGTCGCTGGGCGAGCGATTGAACGAGGCGTTCGTGAACATGTTCAGCGCGCTCATGCGCTGGCTGCAACGGCTCTTCGGCGGGGTTGGGGGGAGCGCGCTGACAGGGTTCGCGCCGTTCCTTCAGGGCGTGGTGATAGTGGCGTTGGTGCTGACGCTTGCGCTCGCGGCGTCGTATGTTCTGGGGCGTATCCGTTGGGGACGCCGCGCGCCGTTGTCGCCGCCTTCGTTAGAGGGCGCGTTTCAAGACGCCCGTACGATGACCGCGCTGGAGTGGCGCGAGTTAGCGCGTCGGCTGGCGAGCGAACAGCAGTTGCCGCTTGCCCTGCGCGCCTACTATCTGGGGCTGCTGCGCCTGCTGCACGAGGCGCGCCTGCTGGACTACGACCCCGCGCTCACGAACTGGGAGCATTTGCAGCGTCTGCGTCTGCCTCCCACGCCCCTTCTTATGCCGTCTACTGCTCCTATGCCCGACCTTGAGCTGCGTCAGGAGGCGTATCGCCTGCTGCGCCCGCTGACCCTGCAGTTCGACGCGGTCTGGTACGGCGGCGCGACGCCCCCAGAAAACGCGCTGCACGCCTGCGAAACGGCGTTCGAGACGCTCCTGAAGAGGGTGCAACCCCATGCAGTTCCTGCGTGAGCGATTGGGCTTGATTGCGCTTGCAAGCGTCGTGGCGATACTGCTGCTCTACTCGCTGCGCTTGGCGAACGAGGCGCGCGACCCACGCTATGCGCCTCTACCCCTGAGCTATAGCCAGCATCGGCTGGGCGCAAAGGGCTTGGCGCGACTGCTGGAGCGCAACGGCTACGAGGTGCGCTCGCTCAAACGCACTTTCCGCCATCTGCCCAAAGACGCAGACCTGCTCATCATCTTTCCGCCGCCGTTCACCTTCACGACGCCGAGCAGCCTCTACACCGAGCAGGACGCCGAGTATTTAGACCAGTGGCTTCAAGACGGCGGTCGGGCGATACTGCTCAGCGGCGACGCACGATTGCCTGAAAGCCTGCGCGAAGACGCCTTACGCCGACTGCCGATTGCGCCGTTCCCTGCCGAGCGTTTTTTGGAGGCGCACCCTGCAGTGCCTGCGCCGTGGCTGGAGGGCGTCCGCACAGTGCGCATGGGCGATCAGCGCGTCAGCCTCTCGCCGCGCGAGACGCGCTGGGTTCCCCTACTCCACACAGGCGGCGTTGTGAAAGGCGCGCTGTGGTACTACGGCGAGGGCGTCGTGTTCGAGTGCGCCGACTGGCAGTGGCTCGCCAACGAGCATCTGCGCGACGCCGATAACGGCGCGTTTATCTTGGCGGTCGTGCGCAAACTTGTGCCTAACGGCGGCGTCATCTACTTCGACGACGCAGGTCAGGGCGACTTGACGCAGACGCGGGAGGCGCGTGGCTTCTGGAGCATTGCCCCTGCAGGCGTGCGGATTGCGTTCGCGCATCTGATGTTGCTCACGATTATTGTGATGTACTCGGTGGGTAAGCGTTTCGGGCTGCCGCGCTACACGCCGCCGCGCGCGCCTGCGCTCAGCGAGTATGTGGACGCGCTCGCGGGCGTCTACGAACGCGCGGGGTCGGCGCAGCCTGCCCTCGAAACGGTTCTGGACGATATACGCCGACGCCTGTGCCGACGGCTCGGACTGCCTGCCGGAGCGACCTTACTGCAGCTTATCCAATCCCTGCCTGCCGACTCGCCGCTACGCGACGCGCTCGCTCAAGCCCACCAAGCCGTGCAAAATCCGAACCTCGCCCCCGAAGCCGCCGTGCGCCTGCTGCAACAATTGGAATCCTTGATTGAGTATATTAATTGAGCGAAATCTGAGGCATGACTTGGCTACAACGCATTCTGCTGTGGATGTGGGCAGGGGTCGCTGTGCTGTTGCTGGTCAGCGGCTCGGTGGAGCTGTGGCTACTCACTGAGGGCGCGGTGCGCAAGCCGCACAACAGTCGGCTCTTCATCGCGCTCTTCTTCGCGTTAGGCGTAGCGACTACCGCCGCGGTAATCGGCGCATGGCGCGGGCGAGCCGACGCCTTCAGCGCGCTGCAAGCACTGGGGCTAATCGCCATGTTTCCTGGGCTATTGTGGGCGCTGGAAGTCATACTCACGCTTGCAGCGTTCCTCACAGCGGAGGTGCGCAACTGGAAGTGGACGGAGGGTTTACCCCAAGCGTTGCTCTCAACCGCGTTCGGATGGGTGACTTTCCTCGCGTTCCGCGCTCCCAAAACGCCTCCAACGCGATAGAGATGGCGTTGCGCTGGGACACAAGGCTGAGCGCGAGGACGGTATGGTCTTGTCGCAAGCGTTTGAGACTTTGGCGCCCAGTGTTGGCAGGCGCGCCCGTGCGCACAGCTAACTTGTCTCGCTTATGCCTTTGAGTCCCACCCACGCCTTCCTGTCCTGCCGAGCGCAGCGAAGCTTCTCAACCCCTGATATAGCCGATTTTCCGCCCCCACCCCACCGAACCCCTGAGGGTGTTCGGAAAATCGTCTTGACAGAATGCCCATCCCTGGAACGCAGGTGCGCCCCTACGCCAATAACCAAGTAGGGGCATGTACCCCCTCCTTTAGGTTCCCCCTGCAAGCAGGGGGAACCAATTGAGAAAAATCGGTTCCCCCTTGAAAAGGGGGAACCTGCAGGAGGGGGTTCTCCATACAACAGGCGGATTTTCGAACAGCCTCCGAACCCCTTGACAAACGCCCCAGAAATGGGGTATAATGTGCGCCAGCCGAGCTTCACCTGGCTCATAAACCAAGATGGGAGATTCTAAAGCAATGAGACGATACAGCATGTGCTTGGTCTTAGGGATCGCGTTTGCACTGACGCTCAAAGCGCTCTATGCGCAAGACTATGGTCTGTATTTCGGCGACCGCGACATGGAACGGGGTATTAGCTATGCCTACCCTGGCATCCAAAACCTGTCTTCACAACCATTCACATGGCCCACTATCGCCCAGCAGTTCTCTGACCCCACGTATGATTGGGGGAGCCTCGACTTCTGCTACGGCATCGCGCTGGCGCGCGATGGAGTATGGTGGGCGTGCAATATACTCGGCAACCGTTTGGAGAAGTTCAGCGCAACCACAGGGCAACACTTGGGATCGGTAAGTACCTATTTCACCCCAACAGGCGTGGCGGTGGTCCCTGCTAACACTTCGGTAGGATACTTCGTTGATGTTACTACTCAGGGAAGTACTATCGAACGCTATGACCCCTCCAGTAACACCTGGTCGACCTTCGCTACCGTTCCTTACGGATCCACCTATGGCCTCCGCTGGCGGCGTGAAAGACTCGGGTGGTTCCTGTATGTAACCGCCCGGGGCGCGGGGCTATATAAGATTGATGCTGGTGGGAGCATCGTCTGGGGACCCGTTGCGCATCCAAGCGGGGCAGGAACCTACTACGAGGTTGACTTCGCGCCAAACGGGGATGTGCTGGTCGCCTGTACAAACGGTCTTTACTCGGGTACAGGCTACATCTGGCGCGTGGATGCTAATGGAAACTCGCTCGGGGACTTCGCTGTTATTAGCGGCGGTAGTAGCCCCCCTTACAGTAGCGGGACGCCGATGGGTCTGGCTGTTGCACCTCCCGACTCCAGCGGGAATGTGTATGTCTATACCACCGAGTACGGGAATGGTACACTGCTTGCCTATCTTTACGATCCGAATACAGGCAATGCAGGTAACAACGGTAACCCCGTCAGCGCTGTTAAGGTCACAACCTACTCCCGTCCCAAGGTTGGGCTGGGACTTGAGATTGGTCCGAAGTGGACGCCGGGGCGTACTTGTCCTGCTGATGTGAATGGCGACGGGATTGTGGACGATGCTGACCTGTTGATTGTGTTGTTCAACTTCGGTACCCAGTGTCGATAGCTTCTGATTATC
>CALGZO010000273.1 GCA_937934465.1 uncultured Fimbriimonadales bacterium
CACAGCGTCGTGGTACTCCGCCTCGCTGAAGTAGTCGGGCTGACCCTTAATCGGCGATACTTCCACGCGCTTGGGAGTCGGGAAGTCCGCCTCCACCTGGTAGCCGAGATTGTTGTCGTAGTCGTAAATCACCAGTACGGCGCGGTCGGGATACAGCACTACGCCCGGATCGCGGCTGGGCGGGTTCTGCAAATGCGCCGACAGCACATTGTAGCGCACCTTGTGCAAGAAACTTAGGCGGGGATGCTCCCAAAGCATACGCGCATAGTCGCGCATCTGGCGTTCGGGGATTACATAAAACACGCCCGAACGGATGTTCATCCCTTTCACGGGAACCGCCTCATGCAAGGAACGGATAATCGGCAACCCCAAAGGATTATCTGCTTGCAACGGTACCAAAGCAGTTATTAACTTGTCCATATAGTCCTCCTGTCCACGCAGAGTCAGCGTCGAGTCGCGTTGGGGCGTGTACGCCCACCGTTAAGTATACTCCATGAACGGACTGAAACCATCTCCTCCTAAGCGGTCTCTAAGACAGATCTTAGGGGGTGCGCCGTTTACGCGCCTTGAGATACTGCTCTTCCAGTTTCTCCAAATCTTCAGGGGTAGGGCGGGCGGGCGATTCGGCGGCGGTAGGCGTACGGCGAGCCGTCCTTCGGGAGGGCGCGTCAGGCGCAGTTGCCCGACCCGACTTGAGCGGCTGCAGGTCGTCTTCGGCGAGCAGCGCCACATAACGCAGGCGGAAAGTTTTCTCGTCGTCGGTGAGGCGATTGCGCGCCTCTTCCGAGAGCGAGTTCAGCCAGCGTTCGTGCATGCGAGTCTGCTGCTCGGCATGCCGTGCGCGTATCGGCTCGGGTAGGCTGTCTAAATCCAACTCTACCGCAATCTCTTGGGGGGAATAGACTTTGAGGACTGCGCCTGTGGCGTTCGCAAGGTGAGGCGCGTAGCGTCCCTCCTGTGGCTCCTTGCCCTGCGCCTCACGCGCGCGCACCTGCACTCGGTCGCCTTCCTTGAACTTCGGCATACGGCAATTATACCTGAATGCGCCGCTGCTCACTAATCTTTTTCGTGCGCACTGCCGAACATACTGGGCTGGAGGGAAGCGATGAGAAGTGAACAGCGTTTCAATCGTTCGTTGGTGTGGACGCTCTCCTTGGCAATTGGTTGCGCGACGGCAGTAGCGATGGCTATCAACAGTTGGCTGATTTACAACGCCTCTCGCGCGACACTGATTCAAGAGACCGAGCAGGCAGGTAAGCGATTGGTGAGCGAGACTGCCCTGTATTTAGACCGCTATCTCCAGCAGTTTGTCGGTGTTGTGACCATCTCAGCGCAGCGTCATAAACATCTGGGTATAAACCACGACGCGAACACAGTGCCCTACCTTGCGGACGCGCTTCACTCGCAGCCTCAGGAGATTTGCAGCGCGTACTACGCATATGACCACCGCCGTCCGCCCGACCCGAACCGAATTGTGATGGTGACACGAACCAGCTACCCTAATCAAGACATCGTGGATGCCAGCTACGACTTCCACGAACCCGACCAGCTGTGGTATCAGACGCCGAAACGCACGGGCAAACCCACCATTACCGAACCTTTCTACGATGATGCTGTCAAGGTGGCGATGGTGAGCGTGACCGTACCGATGTTCACTGCGCAGGGGCGATTCTTTGGCGTGGCTGGTATGGACATCAAACTCGACGCGCTGTCGCAAAAGGTCTCCGAGTTGGGCATTCTGGGCGAGGCGCATCGCAATCAAGAGTTTGCGATGTTAGTTAGTCGTGAGGGGACGCTGATTGCGCACCCCGATTCGAGCAAGCTGCTCCGTAAAGATTTTGAAGGCGTCAAGTTGAGTGCGTTGCCTGAGGGCAAAGTTGTAGGCGAGTCCGAGCAGGGCGCGCGGCGCGCGGAGATTGACGGCAAAGCGCGCTACCTGTTCTGGCAGACCGTGCCAACCACAGGGTGGCGGCTGGTGATTAGCACGGAAGAGAGTGCGATTTTGGCGCCGTTGGCGGGGCTGCGCGCGCGAGCGATAGTGAGTACCGTCATCGCCATCCTGCTGATTGCGGCGTTGGCAGGCACAATTGCCTATCGCGCCCTGCAGCCGCTGCGCCAGATGACCGAGTGGGCGGAGCGCGCCAGCAACGGGCAAGGCGACCTCACCCAACGCCTGCCCGAAAATCGGCGCGATGAACTGGGCAAGTTCGCGTACTATTTCAACCGCTTCATCGACGCGCTGCAAGTGATTGTGGCAAAGACGCGCGAATCGAGCGCACAGGTAATCGCTGTGACCAACCATACCCAGCGCGCGACCGAGCAGCTAACGACAGGCGCACAGCAAGTCAACGCCGCCGTTGCGCAATCGCAAGCGATTAGCCAAAACTTCGTCGGCGAGCTCCAACAGCAGGTCGACGCCGTGAACCAGTTCCGTCAGTCGATGCAATCGTTCTTAGCCCTGACACAGGAAACAGCGCAGCTGATGCAGCAGAGCGCACAGATTGTAGACGAGGTGCAGCGCGTGGTGAGCGAGGTCTCGCAAGGCGCGGAGCATACAGCGCATAGCACTGCCCAAGGGCTGGAAGCGATGCGCGTCGTGCGCGAGGGCATCGAGGGCGCGTCGTCCGAGCTACGCGCGGCGTTCGAACAGACCACGCAGGTCGCCCATTCCGCGCAGCAAGGCATGCAATCGCTGGGCGAAGCGGCGCAATCGGTACACGCCATCGAGAGCCAGGTGCGCCAAGTAGGGCAAGAGCTAAGCGCACTCGCGGAGATGTCGGCGTCGGTCAGCGAGATTGTGCGCACGATTGAGGAAATCGCGCGTCAGACGAACCTGCTCGCGCTCAACGCCGCAATCGAGGCAGCGCGCGCGGGCGAAGCCGGGCGCGGCTTTGCTGTCGTCGCGGAAGAGGTGCGCCGACTCGCCGAACGCAGCGCCAACGCCACACGCGAAATCCAAAACATCATCCAGCAGGTACTCCAGCGCACCGACGCCTCCATCCAAGCCCTACAACAAGCCATCCACTCCGTGGAAACAGGCGTGGGACAGGTCGACGCCGTGCGCGTTCAACTCCAAGACACGCTCCACTCGGTGCAGACCATCGACAACCGTATGCACAGCGCCGTCGAGGTCATGACACGCATCGTGGAGGATAGCCGTAATGCGTTTGAACGCATCGAGAGCATCGCCGCCATCGCCCAGCAAACCAGCGCGTCCACCGAAGAGATGAGCGCAGAGATTGCGCAGGTCGGACAAACCATTCTCCGAGTGGCGCAACTCGCTCAACAGTCGTCGCTGCAGATGGATTCCATCAGTCAGCAGAGCGAGTCCATCAATCAAGGGCTGCAACAGATGGCGCAGTCCAGCCGCCATATCTGCGAGCAGAGCCGTCAGTCCGCAATTATCTCGAACCAGCAGTATCAGATGCTGACAGAGCTGCAAGCGGATATCCGCCAACGCAGCGAGTGGCTCGCCGAACGCATGCGCGACTTAGATGAGGCGATGCGCCTGTTCACTACGGGCGAGAGCCAGACCGAGACCATCGAGTTTCCCACCGCAGCATAAGACTGGGTTGTTGAGCCAATCGCGAGGGAGATACATCTCCCTCGCTTTTTTTCGCTTCATGTGAATACACTCCCCTCTGCCGAGACGCCTGTCCGTGCGCAAGGGCTGGGCGAGAGTGTTCAAGTCACTGGTTGGGATGGATTGTCACTTTGCGTGCGTAGTCGTTGCCTTCGTCGTCGCGCGTGCGATGTATTGTGGCGCGCGCAGGCGGCTTAATCTGCTCCACCTT
>CALGZO010000274.1 GCA_937934465.1 uncultured Fimbriimonadales bacterium
ACGACTATGCCGTGAAGCAGATGACCACGGCAACGGCGTTTGTAGCCTACCTGTGAGGGATTGAAACACAAGCTCGCGCGCGATGGCGACTTTATTGGACTGCGTTTGTAGCCTACCTGTGAGGGATTGAAACCTGTAGCCAAGTATTTCGTAGATTGCCCGTTCAGGGTTTGTAGCCTACCTGTGAGGGATTGAAACCTTGCTGGGAGTGCAAGCGTTTCGCTTGCAATTCTGTTTGTAGCGTCTCTGTGGGAGGCTAACTCGCAAGGCGATGGATTACCCTCATCCCCAACCCCCCCATCCACTTTGGGGGATCGGAGGCTTTGGGCGCGGCGTGTGCCTGTTGCGAGAGCAGCTCCCCTCTTCTGCGTTGCGGGAGAGGGGCTGGGGGCGAGGGCAAAACATCGGATGCGAAGCCGCCCCGTACGCGGAAACGCACAGAAAGCTCCCTATCCTAAATAGCCTCTTAATATTTGAGAAACTTAGCGGTCTCCAGAGACCACCTCTGCCTCGCCGCCCATGAGTCGCTGCGTCACTGCGCCGACCGCCAACATGAACCAGTATAGCCCCAACGCCCAGCCAAGCACGGGGATCCAGACAACCGACAGGATAATAAGACCCGCCGTTAGCACGCACCAGCCCGGAGCTGGCTCGGCGACGCCGAACGCAAGGAGTATTCGCTCCCCCAAGCGCCAGGCGAGCGCGCCGTAGCCGATTAGAAACGCCAACAGCAACAGCAGCGACACCACCGCACTGAGCAACTGCATTCCCACGCGGGTGGGGGTGTCGGGCGGACTGCCTTGCGCAACGGCGTTCAGCAAGATAATCAACAGCAACGCGCCCAGCACCGTGAGCAGTCCACGCGCCAGCACACCTCGTTCGTTGCGGCGGAAGTGGGTTATGTAGTCCGCCGTTAGCCCCCGAAACAGGGCAACATCGACCAGACCAACGCCTGCAAAGGCGAAGTACAACAAGGTTATTCCCAGAACGCTTTCCATCGTGTTGTTCATTGCACTCCTCGAAGCCAGCTCCAGAGTGTGAGTACCCACTCGTGGGCGCGTTCGGTCAGTGGACGCCACGGTTCAGAGGGTATGAACTGTTCCCAAGCGGGCGTCTGCCACTGACTGCTGTAGGTAATCATCAATATCGCGCAAGGTAGACACATAGCGAGTGCGAGTCGGAGTGCGAGACGGGGTTCACGCTCGCTTGGGGGCGCGACAGGCGCATGTTCTGGCGCAGGCAGGCGCGTCAACTCTCGGAGCGCGCGCCCGATTGCGCTCCACGCTTTGAGCTTCTCCTGACAGGCGTTGCACTGTTGTAGATGGCTCAGGATGTACGCTCTCTTCGGCTCTTCCAGCCAGCCCTCGGCGTAGTCGTGCAGGAGCGGCTCCAACTGCTTGCAATCGCTTCTCATCCGAGTTCTTCCTCCAGCCAGCGGCGCAAGTTCTCGCGTCCGCGATAGAGCCATGTTTTGACCGTGCCGACAGGAACCTCCAGCGCGCGGGCGACTTCGGCGACGGGCAGCTCCTCGTAGTAGTAGAGCAGGACTGCAGCGCGTTGCGGCGCGGGCAGGCGCATCAGCAGTCGTTGGAGCGTGCGACGCTGCTCGCGCTCGTAGAGATGTTCCTCAAGGGTGGGCGTGGGAGGCATCGACTTCGCCGCCTGCTCGAGGCAACGCAACTCGGCTGCCCGGTCGCGCCGCGCGTTCAAGCACACCCGCGCCGTTAGGCACATCAGCCAAGTCGAGAAAGACTGCGCAGGGTCGTAGAGCGGCAAGCGCGTGTAGGCGCGTAGAAACGCCTCCTGCATCGCGTCTTCCGCCGCGCACGCATCGCCCAGCATCCGAAACGCCAACGAGAACACGCGATCGCGATAGCGTTCCACCAGCGTATCGAACGCCCCCGTGTCGCCCTGAAGGCACTGCGCCACTAAGGTTGCGTCGCTGGGCATGGCTACTTCACCTTACGAACCGCCTCCACCAGCCAGTGGTTCGCGCTGGGAGCGCCCTCGCTTAGCACGCCCCAATCCACCAGCGAGAGCAACCTGACCGATGCTGGGTCTAACTTGCCGTCGCCCTTGCCTTTCGTGTCGTCGGTGATGGTGAACTGGCTCCACAGCAAGCGTTTCGGTTCAGGCTTACTCTCGCCGCCCGCCTCGAAAGTAGCCGACCAGCGTTCGCCGTCGGTCTCCTCCACAAATACTGCGAGCGTGGTGGGCGTCTTCACCTGAATCGCGATTTCCAACCCCTTGGTTCCGCGCAGGCTACTTGGCTCCATCATCCGCAGTGCGCCAAAGAGATAGGGGAACGGCAGGTTGTATTCCACACGCATGCCGTTCGCCTCGCGTTTGAGGGTGGTATATGCCGTCGCCATCCACACGAGGTAGTCGCGCTGGAAGTCGTCGATACTGTTCGGGTCGCTGCGGCGCGCGGGCGCACGGCTCAGAAACTCGAACTCGTCCAGCCACATCATGCGCGTGCCCGATTGGTCGCCAAACAGAATCGCGGCTTCGGGCGCCGTTAGGAGAACGGCGCTGACATCAATCAGCCCGATGCCCTGCGCGTCGTCGATATCGAGTTTGTTGTTCACGGGCTTCGTATCCTCTGCCAGAGCGAAGTCGCTGAGCGCGATTGTGACCTGTTGCCACTCGTTGCCGCTGACCCAGAAGGGAGCGTGCCAGCGTTCGCCGCTCTCTTCTTGGACGCTCAGCGCGAACAGCGCGGGGCGGTCGGCTTTAATCCAAAACCGAAACGCCTGCGTCCATGTTTCTGGCTCCAGATACATGATTGCGTTCAGCGTGCCTGCTGCAGCGGTGTAAGTGTAGCGCAGGGCGCGTTTGCCTGCCTTCACATCGTTCGGGTTCTCCGTGAGCGCGACAGTACCGCCTGCGCCGGGCAGCACGAACCAGCCGTGCTGAGTGCTTTCAAAATCGATACGCGACTTCGGCTCCTGCGCCCACAGCGCGCCCATCAGCAGTCCGAGCATCATCCAGTATCGCATGGCTCTCTCCGTACAATAGGTATACACTTCGCAGACGCTTCAGGTTTCAGGCGCGTATTGCCCTACGAAATTGCGCACCCTGAGGTAAAATTCCTGAGGGAGAATAACCATGAGGACGCTTCGATTTCGGAATCGCTGTGCAGGACGCGCATCGTGTTGGCTGATTGGCGGCTTGGGCTGCTTAGGCGTCGTGGTAATTGGGATTATCGCGATGGTGATTCTGGGCAGGTCGCTGGTGAACACTGTTGGGCGACCGATTGAGGAGGTGGTCAGCAAGGCTCAGGTGGTCGTGCCTGTGCAGCGCGCCGCCTACGACGCGCTCCAACAATACGCCGCCGCCAACAACGGCAAGTATCCCAAGAGCCTCAAAGAGCTCACGCCGAAATACGCCGCTGATGACCTGACGCGCCCCATCAAGTTGAGTGATGGCAGCGAGGTGCGACTGGTCTACAAGCCGCCGCAGCAAGGCGCGCCGCCCGATACGGTCATTCTGGAACACAAACCGCCCATCAAGTCGCAGATGGAGCTCTTCGGGCAGAAGGTCGATATGGAGTTCACCTATCAGGTGCAGCTGGACGGTCAGATTTACCAGCAGCAAGTGATTATCGACCCGCAGGGCAACAAGCAGGTTCAGCGTCAGCAGTATCGTCGCTAACGGATGTCTAACGACGGTTGCACGCCTGAGGGGGATAGTCCCAGGTGCGCGTAGGCGTGGGGGGTGGCGATGCGCCCCCGCGCCGTGCGCTGCAGGAACCCCAGCTGCATCAGGAACGGCTCGTACATATCTTCAATCGTGCCAGCGTCTTCCTGAACGGCGGCTGCCAGCGTGTCCAGCCCGACAGGTCCGCCGCCAAACTTCTCAATCATCGTGCGCAGGATGCGGTGGTCCATCTCGTCCAGCCCCAGCGGATCGACGCCCAGTCGCAGGAGCGCGTCTTGAGTAATCGCCAGCGTGATGACGCCCGTGCCCAGCACCTGCGCGAAGTCGCGCACGCGCCGCAGCAGCCGATTCGCGATGCGCGGCGTGCCCCGTGAACGCCGTGCAATCTCTTCCACGGCAGGCTCCTCAATCGCGGTTTGCAGAATCCGCGCGGAGCGCCGCACAATCTGCCCCAGCTCTTCGGGGGTATACATCTGGAAGTAATGCACGATGCCGAATCGGTCGCGCAGGGGCGAGGTGAGCAGCCCTGCGCGTGTGGTCGCGCCGACCACCGTGAAGTGGGGCAAATCCAAGCGCAGCGAACGCGCCCCCGCACCCTTGCCCAGCACGATGTCGATCTGAAAATCCTCCATCGCAGGGTACAGCACCTCCTCCACCGCACGCGCGAGCCGATGGATTTCATCGATGAACAGCACCTGCCCGCGCTCCATACTGGTCAGGATGGCAGCGAGGTCGCCCGGACGCTCAATCGCTGGACCCGAAGTGATGTGGATGGGCGCGCCCATCTCGTTGGCGATAATCGTGGCGATGGTGGTCTTGCCCAAGCCGGGCGGACCGAACAGCAACACATGGTCTAACGGCTCGCCGCGCGTGCGCGCCGCCTGAATGAACACGCTCAGGTTCTCCTTAAGCTGTTGCTGCCCGATGAACTCGCTGAGGCGTTGCGGGCGCAGTGTGGCTTCGCTGCTCGCCTCCTCCGCGCTGCGCACAGGGTCCACAATTCGCGGCGATGGTTCGCGCTTGGACATATAATGAATTGTACCATCGAGGTAGAATTCGGGGGCGATAGGAGGCGGTTATGCGACGAGTTATTTTGGGCTGTGTCATAGGCGCGCTGCTACAGGGGAGCGCCATGACGCAGCAGGTGGAGTTCCCTCTGGATTACTACTCGTTTGAAGAGATTGCCCGACGCATGTCGGTGGATGGACGGCGAGTTGACTGTGCGCGTTCCCTGAGTCAGAAGCTTGCGCTGGTGCGCCTCAAGCCGCGTTCGTGGCAACAAGCGCGCGAGATTCTCGAAGCGGGCTTGGACATCCGATTCCGACTCACCAGCGAGGCAGAGAACCGCTGGATTTTGGAGCGCAACCCCGAAGTGGCACGCCGAGAGAAACGCTGGCGCGAGCAACTGGCGGCGTATCTTGAACAAAAGCGCGACCGCGAGTGGCGCCTGATGCGCAAAATAGTGGATAAGAGAGTGTCGGATGAGGAAGCCATCGCCACAGCCTTAGAGATTTTCACAGAAGACGCCCCCGATGGAAAGGTCTCGCCTGAGTTTGAATCCGAAATGCGCCTGATAATCGAGTTGCTTCGCACCATGCCTCTGGAGCCTGCTTTGCGTAGCTGGCGCGCCTTCCATCGCTACGAACAGCAGCAGAACGAGTTTTTGAAGAATAACCATGGCGCATTTGACCCGAATGAACCGTTCCGTTGGTATGTGCAATTCGAAGTGCAGTATCCGCTCTCGAGTTTCGGGTTTGCGCAGGAGGTACTGGACTGGGCGCAGAGCGTCGCTTCAGACAAAAAAAACAAGTTTTATTCTTTCTTTCCCAGCTCAGGCGAGCACGATGAGGAGAATCCTCAGATACTGCGGCATTTTGCACTCAACCTGTTGTGGGACTCCGCGCGTCAATATGGCGAGTTGTGGGCGCGCGACGCCCTCAAGCAGCAGCTGCAGCCGCCGCTGAGCGTGCTGGAAACCATCGAACAAGGCGCTGTGCTGCGAGAATACATCGTGACGCTGCCTCCCGATCAGTTAGCGTGGCACTTGAACGATGTGGAGGGTAAGCTCGTCCCCTTCGATAGCCGCGCGCCTGTTCCAACACAACTGCTCGCCCGAGCCACTTGGAGATGGAATCGGTTCGGAATGGATATTGAGTTTGTAGAAGCGCAGGACGTTTCTTCCTTTTCGCGCAACATGAGCACCCTGAGCGACTATATATATCTAATCAGACGTCGTGGGTCCCTTAGGCATACGCTAGAGCGAGCCAGCAGTGAACTGGCGCGTGCGTATGACGCCGCGCTGGAGCGCGATAACCAACTAATTCAGCAGTCGCCTGTCAATCAGCCGCTGCAACCGCCTCTTCCCGCGAAAGCGTCGGTCGCGGATTTGGTGAGGCGCTGGGCGCAGGAACACAAGCAAGAGGTGGTGATGGAAGTGCTGCACCCACTGATTGAGGCGTTTGAGGATTCAAGCGCCTCGCTGGAGGGGCGGCTAAAGACTTTTGAGCCGCCCTGCCTACTGAA
>CALGZO010000275.1 GCA_937934465.1 uncultured Fimbriimonadales bacterium
CCGAAACGCTTCGACTTGGTGATGCAGGTGAACCTGCGCGCCTCGTTTATCGCCTCGCAACTCGTGCTGCCCCATATGATAAGCCAGCGTTGGGGGCACATTATCACCATGTCGCCGCCGATAGACCTGCAGGTGTTGCCAGGCAAAGTCGCCTATATGATTAGCAAGTTCGGCATGACGATGCTCGCGTTGGGGTTGGCGGAGGAGGTGCGTGAGCATAATGTGGCGGTGAACGCGCTGTGGCCTCGCACGCTAATTGAGAGCCAAGCGACCATTGCGTGGGGGCTGGGCACGCCCAAGCAGTGGCGCAAGGCGGATATTATGGCGGACGCCGCCTTCGAACTCGTGCGCCGCGAGCCGCATACCTGCACGGGCAACGCTTGGATCGACGAAGACCTCCTGCGTGAGGCGGGCGTCTCGGATTTCTCCGTCTATAACTGCACGCCCGACGGCGAGCCGATGGAGATTACCTGGGAAGGCGTGCGGGCGGGCAAGCGCAGTGTCTGAACCCCGCCTTTAGGTTCCCCCTACTGCGTAGGGGGGGAACCGTGCCGTTCCATCGGTTTATTCTGCTGCGTGCAAGGGGAACTGGGAATATTTCCGAAAATGTCGTCGCGTCACAGCGCGTACTCATGCCCTGTGAAGTCAGCTGGGATGCCCAGGTCAGAACCGTAGGTTTTACTGCACCTCTGAGGTATCCTTCATAACGCGCGGTTCGGTAGGCTCTAAGAACCTCAAGATTGAGAACGCGCAGGCTGACACCGATAATCGAGTTATCGCTCTGACAAGAGCAGGAGAGGGCTGATTATGACCGCACGCGAGCGAATCGAGCAAGCAATCATTGGTGGAGAGGTAGATCGTCTGCCCTACTGTTTCTGGTACCACTTCCGTACGGAGCCGTGGTTCCCCCCAGCCCTGCACGCGGAGTACCGCGCCCCTGCAAGCGAACCTATCTTGCAACAGTATATCGAGGGGATGAGCCGCGCCACCTACGAGTTCTGGCGACGCTATCAGCCCGACCTTTTGAAGGTGATGCACGACATCCCCTACGAGACGCCCACAGGCTTCTCGTTTGTGCATACCGCCGATGATTGGGCGAAACTGACGCCCTTAGAGCCTGACACGGGGCACTTCGGCGCACAGATTGAGATGCTCCGACGCCTGCGCACGATGGTTCCACGCGATGTACCGATAGTGGAGACGGTGTTCAACGCCTTCTACTATGCGAACAAGCTGTGTGAGGGTAAGTTATTAGAGCATCTCGCGCTCGCGCCTGACGCCGTGAGGCAGGGGCTGCAGACGATTCAGGCGAACCTGCAGTGCTACGCGAGGCTGGCGCTGACCATCTGCGACGGGATTTACTACGCAGTGAACGGGATAGGCTCCGACGCGGCGCCCCGCGATGTGTATGAGGAGTTCTTCGCGCCCTTAGACCGCGCGTTCCTGCAGTCGGTCTCCGACGGCAGGCTGAATGTGTTGCACCTGCACGGCTACGGCGAGTTGTACGCTGATTTGCTCGCGGATGCGCCCGCCGCGATTGTGTGTTGGAGCGACCGCAGCACGACGCTGAGCCTCGCGGAGGGCAAGCGGCTGTTCAACCGATGCGTGATGGGCGGGCTGAACGAGATGGATTTACCCAAGATGTGTCGCGAGCGCGTGTTCCAGCAGGCGCACGACGCGCTCGACTCTGTGGGCAGGCGCGGCTTCATCCTCGCGCCCGGCTGCTCCGTGCCGACGGATATTGACCCCAACCTGCTGATGGCAATACGCGAGTTCGCACTGAGCGCATCTCCCTGAACGGGTACAATACCCGCGTTGTGTTTCGCAAGATACTCATCGCCAATCGCGGCGAGATTGCTGTACGGGTGATACGCGCCTGCAAGGAGCTGGGCGTGCGTAGCGTCGCTGTCTACTCCGAAGCCGACCGCGACGCGCTGCATGTGCAACTTGCGGACGAGGCGATATGCGTGGGCGCGCCGCCCAGCACAGAGAGTTACCTCAATATCCCGCATATTCTGATGGCGGCGCAAATCACAGGCGCGGAGGCAATCCACCCTGGCTACGGCTACCTCTCGGAGCGGAGCAGCTTCGCGGAGGCGTGCGCCGCGCTGGGCGTCAAGTTCATCGGTCCGACGCCCGACGCCATCGCCAAGATGGGCGATAAGTCCCTCGCGCGGGCGATTGCGCACCGTGCAGGCGCGCCTGTGCTGCCCGGCACGGAACACGCCCTGCAAAGCGAGGACGAGGCTGTCGCCGCCGCGCGAGCAGTTGGTTTCCCCCTGCTCATCAAAGCGGCGGCTGGCGGCGGCGGACGGGGCATCCGCCGCGTGATGAGCGAGGACGACCTGATCCCCGCCCTGCGCATCGCCCAATCCGAAGCCCAAGCCGCCTTCGGCTCGCCCGAAGTCTACTTGGAAAAATATATCCCCGAACCGCGCCATATCGAAGTGCAAATCCTCGCGGACGAACACGGCAAGGTGTTGCACTTGTTCGAACGCGAATGCTCCATACAGAACCTGCGCCACCAGAAGATGATTGAGGAAGCCCCCGCGCCGTGTCTCAAGCCTGAAACGCGCCGTGCGCTCGGCGAAGCCGCTGTGAAGGTCGCCAAAGCCGTCGGCTACCATAACGCAGGCACTATCGAGTTTTTGGTAGATTCTGAGGAAAACTTCTACTTTATTGAGATGAACACGCGCCTGCAGGTGGAGCATCCCGTCACAGAGGCGATTACAGGCGTCGATATCGTGCAGTGGCAGATACGCATCGCAGCGGGCGAGCCGCTGCCCTACGAGCAAGACGCGCTCGCCGTGCAGGGGCACGCCATCGAGGCGCGTTTGACTGCCGAAATCCCTGAACAGGACTTCACCCCCTCCACTGGACGCCTGAGCGAGTGGACGCCGCCTGGCGGACCGGGCGTGCGCGTCGATAGCCACCTCTATACGGGCTACAGCGTCCCGCCCTACTACGACCCGCTGCTGGCGAAGATTATTGTGCATGCGCCCACACGCGAGCAAGCCCTAATTCGCTTGCAGCGCGCCCTGCAAGAGACGCGCGTCGCAGGCGTGCAGACCTGTCGCGAGTTCTTGCTGCGCGTGGTTCAGACCGACGAGTTCCGTGCAGGCGCAGTCTCTACGCTGTTTGTGTCGCGCCTGCTCAAGGGTGCGACGCTCACAGGAGGAACGCGATGAACGGCAAGTCGGCAGGGCGGCGCGCCGTGCGCGAGTGGGCGTTGCGCGCCCTCTATCAGATCGACTTGGGCAACAAATCGGCGGAGGAGGCAGTTGAAGAGGTGCTAAGCGTCGCTGCCTTAGCGCCCAACGACGCCGACGCCGTGCGCGCACTGGTGACAGGCGTCGTGCGCACTCAACTGACCGAGTTAGACCCCCTTATCCACCAATACGCACGCGGCTGGACTATCGACCGTATGGCAGTGATTGACCGCAACCTGCTCCGCCTCGCGATTTACGAGATCCGTCATCACCCCGAACAGCCCTACAAAGTGGTCATAAACGACGCCATCGAGCTCGCCAAGAAATATAGCACGGCTGAATCAGGGCGTTTCGTGAACGGTATCTTAGGCGCAATTGTGCGACAGATGTATCCTGAAGCGTGATGGGACGATGCGCGTTCAGCGGACTCGCGTCGCCTCGCGCTTATGCCACTGAAAGCTGCCTGCCGAGTAGTAAATTGAACATCTCACGGTTTAACTCTTCGCCCTGCAGCCCTGCTTCCACCAGACGCCAGTACTTATCTGCGCGCGGCAACTCCGATTCGCGATAGAGATGCAACGGGGGCACAGTCGTGTCGGCAAATAGGCGCAGTCCCAGCGACTCCGCGCGTGTGCAGAAGTGCCTATCTTCGCCTTGTTGAGTCAGACCGCGCACTTCGCCGAAACTGACGCCGACTTCGATTGCCCGACGCGCAATCAGCGTACACGCGCCCAGTCCCCCCACGCGATACAAGCCCGGATAGAACGCCAGCGCGCTCAGAAACGCTTCGGTGCGACGCGCCTGTTCCTCGCGCTCCAGCGGCTGATGACGGCGCACGCGATACAAGTTATAAGAGTCGGCGTACCACACATTCGGCAGCGGCGGCTTGTCAGGCGACCATACTGTCCAGAACACCTGCGAAACAATCTCGCGACCGCATTCAACCATCCGCTGTAGCGTTCGCGGATGCAGCACCAAGTCGCTGTCGACC
>CALGZO010000276.1 GCA_937934465.1 uncultured Fimbriimonadales bacterium
GGGCGTCTCGCGCAGGTTCAGGTGCGGAACCGTCACGGTGCGTTTGCGTGGGGTCTGTGTCGCCCACGGCGTCCACCAGCGCACGCCCAGCTGCCTCTGCAGGAATCGATAGACGGCGTAGAGCGTCCCGCGCGGTCGCCCACCCGAAAGCAGCAGGTAGCCGTCGCGGCAAGAGAGCAGGGTCTCCTCGCCGCCGAGCGCGCGCCCATTGATGTCGGGTCGCAGCCGATCGGCGAGCGCGCCCTGACCCACCACTATCGCGCGTGAGGGCAGCGTATCGGCTTTATGCACATCAAATACCGCGCCTGTTATCTGCTGCAGATGCTTCGCCAACTCGTCAGCAGCGTGTCGCTCAGGTTCAGTTGCGCCATGTTGAACGATAATCGGCGTCAGCGCACGACCATCCCGAGCAATTGTCAGCATGGCGCTTCGATACGCTCGGTCCGCGAAAACTCCTACAGGTATGTGGGAAGATTTTCACACGGGGCGTAGTTTTTAAGCGTCTCCTATGCCGTAAGGGACTTATTCCATACTTTGGCGGCGCTTTTTCATTCGAGGAACATACCTCGCCGAGTACGGCATCCAAAGACAAGCGTCGGAATGTGCGGTTTTATGCGCAGGTGTTTCGTATGCCAGAGTATTTTGGGTATGCCCCCTACACGGGCGAACTGCGTGAGTATCGGCTGTCGGGACTTAGGTATCGTCGGATTGCTCCGAACGAGCGTGGTTGGGCGTGGAACCCTGACCGAGAACCGCAGGAATCGCCTATCCCATAGCGAATCTAAAGCCCGCTATGCGCAAGAGGGGGACACTGATTGCATTAGGCATTTTCGGTGTGGGTGTGGTGCTGTGCGGCGGCTGGTACTTTACCAACCGACTCACAGGCGTTACGATACCAGAGCGCCGCTACCCGCCCGACAACGCCTATCCGAAGTATGTGCAGATTGCCGAGCGACTTCGCGACAAGTTCAACTACGACCCGCAACTGATCGCTATCTACCGCAAGCTACCCGACAGCCCGCTCACGCCAGAAGAGCGCGTCTACTTCCTTGAGCAAACCCAGCCGTTGATGGACGCCTACGCCCAGCTCGTGGACGACCCGTGCGTTGCTGTCTACGAATATCGTCACGATTTTTTGTCATCACATGAATTTGCAGGGTTCCGTGAGATTGCCCGCGTAGAGTCGTATCACATGCGAATCCTTCAGAAGGAGCGGCGCTGGCGCGAGTTGGTCAAGCGTGCGCATACCCTAATCAAGTTCAGCCACCAGATACGCAACGAGGGTACCTCGATGCATCATCTGGTAGGAGCCGCCGTCGAGTCGCTTGCGTTGAATGTGCTGTGCGAGTCGTTCCCGCAGATTGACGACCCTGTTGCCTTAGAATCTATTGTGCGGACAGCCCGTCAGTACGAGAGGTTTCATGTTCCGAGGCGCCAGGCGCTGCTTCACGACAAGTATAGGGGATATAGCTTTTACAAACTTTGCACGCAACTACCTCTTACAGAAGTGTTTGCGCGAGAGCAGTGGAAAACACTGCTGGGTTTGGAAGGCGGCGTGGACGAAGTGCGTTTTGCTCGCGAGGTGCTGCGCGTGCGTTTCGAGGGTGCGCCAATGCTTGCCGAATACGAATCGCTCATGAACCGCCTCGAAACTGAGGTGAAAAAGCCCCTGTGGGAACCTGTGAACCCCTTACCCACGCCACGCTACGCCGTAAATGAGCTGCTGCTGCCGACGCGTTTTCTGGAGCCGCGTGTGCGCGGGCTGGAGGCGTGGTACATCGCGCAGGTGCGGGTTTTGGGATGCGCCGCCGCGATACGCCTGCACCGACAGCGCACGGGAAGCTACCCTGCAGACCTGAAACTGCTGGATTTGGGCGATATCGCAATAGATCCGTTCACGGGCAAGTCGCTTATCTATCGAGTGGGCGCGTCGCAGGGGTTCCAAATTTACTCGGTGGGGATGAACAGGAAGGACGACGGCGGACGCGCGCCCAGTGATAGACGCAAGGATAGCGGCGACATTACGCCCGCCTCCATCCCGAAGCCCTCCCAGAAAAGCACATCCCTAACAGACCCTATCTGGCTGCGTTAGGGAATTGGAAATTCAGCGGCTCAAAACCCGAATTCCCCCCTTCGGTCTGAGGGTGTTCGAAAAATCGCCTGTTGTATGGGGAACCCCCTCCTGCAGGTTCCCCCTTTTCAAGGGGGAACCGATTTTTCTCAATTGGTTCCCCCTGCTTGCAGGGGGAACCTAAAGGAGGGGGTACCTGCACCTACACAGGGATATGCGCCCTCTCATAGGGGCAGACACGTCTGGCTATTTGGGCTGCGGGGGCACATCGCCTTGCTCGCCATAGCGCTTTATCTGCTGATGGCGTTAGTGATCACACGCATCCGCGCCGAGTTCGGCGCACCTGTCCACGACCAACACTTCTCGGGACCCGACCATGTCTTCACCCGTCTTACTGGCATGCAGGGCTACACGGCGCGGGAGTTAAGTATGCTCAACTTTTTCTACTGGTTCAACCGCGCCTACCGCTCGCATCCGATGCCGTTTGCGCTGGAGGGACTGAAGCTGGCGCAGCGGGTGGGGGCGTCGTTCACCGCCTA
>CALGZO010000277.1 GCA_937934465.1 uncultured Fimbriimonadales bacterium
CGATGGCGAACCCATTCGTCGGAATGAACCCCTACTTGGAAACCAGGCGGCTCTGGGGCGATTTTCATCATCGCCTGATAACCTACATCAGCAGCACGCTGCAGACGCAGATACGCCCGCGCTATGTGGCGCGTATCGAGGAGCGCGTCTATGTAGAGGAGACCCGCCGCGAAATCGTGCCCGATGTCGTCGTGCTGCGCACTCAAACCCGCACTGCCACCGCCCTGCTGGAGAAACCCTACGACCCGCCACAAATCCTGCGCGTGGAAGAAGAACCCCACACCGAAGGTTTCGTGCAAATCTACGACCGCGAGCAGGGAATGCGCCTGATTACCGTAATCGAAGTGCTTAGCCCCACTAACAAGGAGCCGAACACGCAAGGGCGCGCGTTGTATCTGCGCAAGCAAGCGGAGATTCTCAAAAGCGAGGTGCATCTGGTGGAGATCGACCTGCTGCGTGGGGGCGAACACACCCTCGCGCCGCCGCAGGCGCGTCTGCGCGAGCATGTGGAGACGCCGTGGCACTATATGATTAGCATCAGTCGGGCGGATGAGCCGTATCTGTTTTGGCTCTATCCGCGCACAGTTCGGGAGCGACTGCCTGTAATCCCTGTGCCGTTGGCGGTGGGAGATGGCTTCGCGCAGTTGGACTTGCAGGCGTTGGTGAACCAGTGCTACGAGGACGGGGTGTACGAGGCGAGTATTGATTATCGTCAGCCGCCGCCCCCACCGCCGTTCAGCGAGGAGGATATGGCGTGGATCGACGCGCTCCTCAAGGCGAAGGGGTTGCGCTGAGTCCGCGAAGCGGCTTATGACAAGGCTCGCCTTCGGAATTGTCATTTTCGGCATCGGGCTGTTTGCGCTGCTCAAGCCTGTGCATATCGACGATACGGTGGTGCTGCATGTCGCGCAGAATATTTTGCATGACCCGTTGCGTCCGTTCGCAGGCGAGTTTTTCTGGCTGGAGGCGCCGCAACCGCTGGCGAAAGTGACCACGAACCCGCCGCTGGTGAGTTATTGGCTGGCGCTGTTTATCGCGTTGGGGGGCTATCGCGAGTGGCTGTTGCACTTGGCGTTCGCGCCGTTTGTCGCGCTGCTTGGCTGGGGTATGTATCGGCTCACGGCGCGTTGGTTGGGTCAGGCGTGGGCGTGGTGGGGCGTGGGCTGGCTGATGTTGTCGCCAGCGGTGCTGCCAGGGATGAACCTGATGCGCGATGTGCCTGCGCTGGCGTTGTTTGTGGGTGGATTGGCGTGCTGGGTGGAGGGGTTGGCGCGCGGCGACAGGCGGTATCTGCTGGCGGGGGCGCTGCTGGGCGGGCTGGGCGGGCTGGCGAAGTATACCGCGCTGTTTTGGATCCCCCTCGCGCTGGTGTATACCCTGCAGCAACGCGCGTGGCGACAGGCGGGCTGGCTGCTGATTGCGCTGCTGCCCATCACGCTCTGGTCAGCACTAAACCTATGGGCGGACGGCGAGGTTCATCTACTCTATCTGTGGCAGGAGCGTCGGGGGAGTGCGCCGTGGGCGGCGAAGCTGTTGCCAGGGGTAGTGGGGTTAGGCGCGAGTTCGCTGCTGGTGTGGGGCGCGCTGGCGCGTTGGCGGAATTCGTTGGGCGAGGGCTGGCTGTGGAAGACCGCGCTGATTGCGCTGGGGTGTGTGGGGTTGGTGTATTGGCATGTGCGGCTGTTCGAGGGGCGCACGGTGTATGGGCGGACGCTGTTCTGGTTGGTGTGTGGGGGTGTGTGGCTGGGGGTGGCGGGGCTTCGGGGCATCATCGGTGCAGGTGTCCCCAAATTCCTGCTGCTCTGGCTCCTGCTGGGCTTGGCGGCGGCGACTTGGGGCGTGCCGTTTCAAGCGATGCGCCACCTGCTGTATGTGCTGCCGCCGCTGACGCTGCTGATGTTGACGGCAGTGGGCAGGCGTTCGGGCTTGCTTTTACTACAGGGCGCGCTGAGCCTGCTGGTGATTGCCGCCGACTATGAGTACGCCGCTTGCTACAAGCGCGCCGCCGCCCACTTTGCCGAGCAGTTTGCGGGCGAGCGCGTGTGGTATGCAGGGTCGTGGGGCTGGATGTTCTATGCGGAACAGGCAGGCTTTCGCAAGCTGTTGCCCGACGGCGCAGGGCTACAACGCGGCGATGTAATACTCGTGCCCCAGCGCGCCTACAAAGCCCCCTTGCCCCCCGACTTCGAGCGCAACACGGTACTGGTCGAAGAGCGCGTGTACCCGACCATGCTGCCCCTGCGCACGATGGACTTTGAGGGCGCGGCGTACTACGCGATTATCCGCACGAACGCGCCGTTCCGCTTCACGCTGGATTACGAGACGCCGCTGGAGATTATGCGAGCCTATCGATGGAACCCCCCACGCTGAGCTTGATTGTGCCGCTGTATAACGAGCGCGTCAACTTGCCAGAGTTGCTGAGGCAGTGCGTCGCGGCGCTGGAGGCGACAGGGGAACGCTGGGAGCTGATTCTGGTGGACGACGGCAGCGACGACGGCAGTTGGGAGATGGCACAGTCGGCGGCGCAGGCAGACCCGCGCCTGAAAGTGCTACGCCACAACGCACGGCTGGGCAAGACCGCCGCTTACCG
>CALGZO010000278.1 GCA_937934465.1 uncultured Fimbriimonadales bacterium
CATCGCTTGGTCTGCCTCGATGCCTGCTGGGTTGCCCAGTTTAATCTTGAGCGACTTGGCGTGCGTGAGTTCGAGCCAATCGCGCGTGCGTTGGCGGGCGACTTCTGGGGGATTGATGCCGATGGTGACTGAAGTAGGCACGATTGCTTCACGCGACAGCCCCATAATGCGCCACACGGGCAACCCCGTGCGCTTGCCGAGCCAGTCCCACAACGCCGTATCAATCGCCGCGCGCGCGGCGGAGCGCACGCCGTTCTCGGTCAAGGTCTGCTCCACACGCTCGCGCTCCAGCGGGTGCAGGGGGGCGAGCAGCGGCTCCGCTTTCTGGAGGTCGTCCTTTATCATGTCCGTACTCTGGCGGAAGTCGCCGACGCCGAACGGCGAGGCTTCGCCCCAGCCTTCCACGCCGTCCGCCTCCACGCGCACCCATACATTCACGGTCTGCGCAGTCGTGCCCCGACTAATCGTGAGCGGGAACCGCTTATTGAGCGTAAAGGTTGTCCACGCCAGTCGCATAGCCCCAAAATTCGCGCGCCAGAGGGGGATTCCTGCCGCCGTCGCAGTGTCCGAACGGATATACTTATGGCGTGCGTTATCGTGTGGTTGGCTCGCCAAGCCCGTTGCCTGTGCCTGTGGAAGACCCGCTGCACAAAGCGGCGTTCGCCTATCGCGTGCAGGGCGTTTCGGACGCTGAGCGCGAAACTGTGCTGTTCGAGGTCTATGCGCAGCGAAGCGCGCTCTACCCCTACGCCGAGCGCGCCTGCCGACTGCTACTCCACTGCTACAATCTCGCCCGAACACGGCTGGGGTTGGAACACCCCCATCGGTACAATCGGCTCTTGCGCGTGTTTCTGATGACCGAGGGCAAGGCGGGCGCAGAGCAGCAGCAGAACCTGATGTATTTGTACGATTTGAGCGAGCGCGTGCCCGCTCAAGAGTGGGTGCGCGAGTTGACGCACGAGTATGGGCACTGGATACTGCCGCCTATCAACTCATACACGGAGCCAGAGCCGTGGGCGAACGGCGACTTGGGCGAGCGGTGGTTTACCTACTACTTACTGGATGAGGCGAAGCGGGGCGGGCGCGCCGATGAGTTTCTGATGGGCGCGCCGCTGCAAGCGTTGGAGGCGTATGTGAACCGCGCGGTATCGCCGCTCGTCGCACGAATCGCGCGTGAGGGGCTGAACCCCCAGCGTTGGCGCTCGCGCCGACGCGACGGCTACGAGGAGTACCTCTCGCTTGCGTTGTATATTGATCGTGTGTACGGCAGTGCGCGTCTGGGGCGCGCGATGCTGTGCGCAGGCGGGGTAGAGCCAGACGACTTCTTGCACGGCGCGCGAGAGAGCCTCACAGAACCCGACACGCTGCGCGCCACGCTGCCGTTCCCCAACGGCTATCTGTTTTTACCGGGCGGCGTGCGTCGCTGGCAGATTGTGCAACCGCGCGACGCGACCCTAACCCCCGACGCCAACCGCCCCGAATGGGCGCGTTGCCGCGCAACCGAGATTACACTGCGCAGACGCTAATTCCACGGCGTGGGCACGCGATTGGGGTCCTCAATCCGACGCGCCTCCACGCGCACGCCCTGCTCGCTCAACTCGCGCGCGTGGCTCTCCGCTTTGCGGCGCGGTAGGTTCGTCAGCATCACCATCGGAACCGTCTCCAGCAGTTTCTTCACATCGGGGCGCGTCAGGTCTAAGAACCGCTCCAACGCCAAGATTGCCTGCTCTTCTTTGAGTCGCTCCACGCCGAGCAGCACGAGTTCGTAGGGGGTGGGGTCGTCTTGGGGCAGGGGCATGCCCACAGGCACGCGCCCTGTGGTTCGGATGGGGAACTCACGCTGGCACTGCTCGCATATCGCGGCGGCGGCTTTCACTGAGACCTGCTCCATCGAGCCGCAGTGCGGACACTTCACTGCGATAACCTCCATCACACGCCCGTTCTCTATCGGCACGCGCTTAAGACAGTGGTCGCAGGTGAAGTCGCTCGTCGGCGCGCCCGTCAGCACCACCTCTTTGTGGCAGAACGGGCACTCCACGGGGTAGGCAGGAACTTTGGTCGTTTTGTAGTAAGACCATATCGCATAACCCCACGAGCCGAGCCACACCAGCCCAAAGCCCCACGAGAAGGAGTAGAACATCCCTCCGTACCGCCAGAACAGGAAAGTGAGCGCCAGCGCCACCAGCCCCACGATGCCGTAGATGACTGCCTGCGTGTATTCCTTCTCCACTGCGTCAGAACGCTTGATGGGTTCGTCCACGCTCTCGCCTCCTGACTATAGATACGGCGGCACGCGCGAGAATCCTGCCATGAGAGTGATTGCGGATGCCAGAGTGTCTGTTGGTCATTCCGAGCGCGGCGCGCCGTCCGAGTTGGTGCGTGGCGCGCCATCTGCCCTAAGTCCACGCACCAGCTGCTCGGCGAACATGCGCCCAATCTGCTCCTTGCTGAGCGAGCCACGCGGGTTGTACCAGTTCGGAATCCAGTTCAGCGCGCCCAGCACCACATAAGACGCCATCTTCACATCCTGCGCTTCGAAAATGCCCTGCTCGATGCCTTCCTGAATACAACGCTGGTAGTTCGCTTCATATCGGTCGCGCAGGGCGATAATTTCCTTGCGTTTGCGCGGCGGCAGGGCGTGGTGTTCGCGTAGCACCACCACGCTGTAGACGGCAGTGGCGCTGGCGACGATGCGCACATACTCTTCTATCATTGCCTGCAACTTCGCGTCGGGCGGGTCGGAACGCGCCATAATCTCCGTTTGAGACTCCAGCAAGGCGGTCATCGCGCGTTTGTAGAGCTGGTAGAGCAGGTCGCTCTTGTCGGAGACATAGTAGTAGATGCTGGCTTTCGTCAAGCCTAACTCCTTCGCAATCTCATCGACAGTGCTGGCATGGTAGCCCTTCTTGGAGAACACGCGCGCCGCGCCGTTGAGGATTTGCTCGCGTCGCGCCTCTTGTCGTTCGGTTCGTTTCGCCATCGTTCGGTCGCCTCTCCTCGCAAAGCAATCAGCCACAGATGTTCGTTGCAGGCGTTGTCGTTCCTGCCGCCTATGCCACGATATCGGTTCGCAGTCCAATCTCGCGCAGCACGCCTTCCACGCGCAGGCATTCGTCGATTGCCCCTGTCCACACGAGGGCGCGCCCGCGCGTGTGCGCCTCATAAGTAATCGCCCACGCCCGCGCGTGGGGATAGCCCGTCGCTTTCTGTACCTGCGCGACCACCGCTTCAAAGAGATGGTAGTCGTCGTTGTATAGGATGACTTTCCATGCGTGCGACGCGCCGTCGTCGACGCGCTCTGTAGTTTCCTGCTGCGGATGCGTCAGTTCAAGCATGGCTTAATTATAGCGCGTTTGGGTTTCGTATATGGCGGTTGTGGCTCTCACTCCCGACGCGGCGAGGGTACATTTATCCTCAGCCCTAATCAGGTAAACTATGCACGCTTCGCAGTTGCGAAGAGATTCCAAATATCAACAAGGGAGGAGTTGTTCGATGAAGAATGCTGACGCAGGTCGTCGCGTCGGGTGGGCAGTCATACCCGCGCGTGCGGCGTTCTTTGGCGTATTATGGCTGCTGACGGGGTTGCAAGCCCGCGCTGCTGAGGCGGTGGAGCTGCCCCCGTTCGGTTCACAAGAGTACCTGATTCTCGGCGTGGTGTTGCTCCTGGCGTTTACGGCGTTAGGGTTCGGAATGTACCTCTTGCAGTGGACGCTCAAGCAGAATCCTGGCACTTCGCGGATGCAGGAAGTTGCACGGGCGATTCAGGACGGCGCGAACGCCTATCTCAAGCGGCAGATTAGCACGATGATTTGGTTCGTGCTGGCAATTACCGCCGTGCTGTTCTTTCTTTATCGCCCCGTGTATGAGCGGATTTATCCGGGCGAGGGCTTGCTACTGGGCGCGGGGATTGCCGTTGCGTTCTTCTTGGGTGTGTTTGCTTCTTACGGCGCAGGCTATGTAGGTATGTATATGGCGGTGCGGGGCAACCTGCGCACGGCGGCGGCGGCGTTGACCAGCTTCAAAAACGCCCTTGAGATTGCCTTCCGCGCGGGCGCGGTGAGCGGGATGTTCACCGTCGGCTTGGGCTTGCTCGGCGCGACGGTTATCTTCCTGCTGTTCCGCGAGAAGGCGATGTTCGTGCTGGTGGGCTTCGGGTTCGGCGGCTCGCTGGCGGCGCTGTTTATGCGCGTGGGCGGCGGGATTTACACTAAAGGCGCGGATGTCGGCGCGGACCTGGTGGGCAAGGTGGAGGCAGGCATCCCAGAAGACGACCCGCGCAACCCCGCCACGATTGCCGATAATGTCGGCGACAATGTGGGCGACTGCGCAGGGATGGCGGCGGATGTGTTCGAATCCTACGAAGTCACCCTCGTCGCTGCGATTATTCTGGGCGTGGCGGCGAGCCTCGTGTTGACCCCTGCGAGCGCGATGAAACTCGTGATGTTCGCGCTGCTGGTGCGCGGCGTCGGTGTGATTGCCTCCATCATCGGCGTGCTGGCGGTCAAAGGCGAAGACCGCGCCGACCTGAACCCGATGAAGCCCATCAATCGCGGATTCTGGGTCTCGGCTGTGCTTGCGGCGTTGGGCAATCTGGGCGTCGCCTATTTCTTTATGCAGGATGTGCAACTCAAGTCCGAGTTGGGCGGCGCGACGGTGGACTGGTGGCGGTTCTGGATTGCTACGGCGTTCGGCGTGGTCGTCGCCGTGATGATTGAACGCATCACCGAGTATTTCACCTCAACCGAGAAGAAGCCCGTGAAAGAAATCTCGGCAGCGGCGTCCACAGGACCCGCGACGCTGATTATTCAGGGCTTCGCCTACGGGCTGGAATCGAGCGTGTGGGCGGTGTTCGCGATTGCCTCCGCGCTGTTGGCGCCGCTGTTCATCTTCCCGCCAGGCGTCTTCGGCGGTCCGATGCTCTCGTTCTACGGCATCGCACTCACAGGATTGGGACTGTTGGCGACCACAGGCTATATCTTGGCGATGGACACCTTCGGACCCATCTCGGACAACGCGAACGGCATTTTCGAGATGTCGGGCGCGCTGAAAGAGCGCGGCAACCAGCCTGCGGCGGGCGGCTTGACAGGCGACAAGATTGTGCACCGCCTCGACTCGGTGGGCAACACTACCAAAGCGCTCACCAAAGGCTTCGCGATTGCGACGGCAGTAGTGGCGGCGGTCGCCCTGTTCCACTCGTTTGTGGAGGACTCGCGCCTTGTGGAGCTGATTAACATCGCCACGCGGAACGGCGTCGCACTCAAGGACGCCTTCGGCGGATTGCCCGTGGATGTGCCCGTGGTGTTCATCGGCTTGCTGATTGGCGGCGCAGCGCCGTTTCTGTTCAGCGCGTTCTCAATTATGGCGGTCGGACGCTCAGCGTTCGAGATGATTCACGAGGTGCGCCGTCAGTTCCGCGAGAAGCCGGGCATCATGCAGGGCACAGAGACGCCCGACTACGGACGCTGCGTGGAGATTGTTACAGCCGCAGCGCAAAAAGAGCTCCTGGGACCGGGCATTTTGGCGATTGCACTGCCTGTTGCGGTGGGATTTGGCTTGAGCATCGGCGCGTCGCCCGTGCAGATTGGCGGCAGCGAGTATGTGTTCACAGGCGCGCAGGCGTTGGGCGGCTACTTGGCAGGCGCAATCCTGTCGGGACAGCTGCTGGCAGTGCTGCTGGCGAACTCTGGCGGCGCGTGGGACAACGCCAAGAAGCGCATCGAGGACGGCTTCCTCGGCGGCAAGGGCACCGACGCGCACAAGGCGGGCGTGATTGGCGACACGGTTGGCGACCCGTTCAAAGACACCGCTGGTCCTGCACTGAACCCGCTGATTAAGGTGATGAACCTCGTCGCCATTCTAATTGCGCCGATTGTGATACAACCGCTGCCCGACGCCGTGCGTATTGGCGTCACGGCAGTCGCTGTGGGCGCGCTACTGTTCTCGGTCTATTGGAGCAAGCGCGGCTCGGTGGCGGAGACCATCGAGCACGAGTTGGGCTACCACACGATGGAAGACGAATACGCGCCTGTCGGCGGCAAAGGCGGCGCGTAGAGCCGCGCTGTGCCCCTCTCCTGCATCGTGGGGAGAGGGGCGTGTGCTTTGAACCCCCTCCTGCAGGTTCCCCCTGCTTGCAGGGGGAACCAACCAGACAGCAGGGTTCCTCGTTGGTTAGAGTTGAAGGCGCGTTTGTGGTCGCGTCGTTGGTATGCGGATGTGTGTGCGTTGCGTGCGGGTGTGGAGGCAGGATTGGAGGCGTTGGCGGCTCAGGTGGAACAGGGACTTTTTAATATTTGAGGGACTTAGTCCAAGCCATGCCAAACAGTTCCTTAACCGCCCCTTAAAACTGGACAGGGTACGGTTTATATCGGCTCGACGCACGAGCCGAAAGGAGGTCACTATGATACGATCTACGATTGCTTTGGGCTTAGCGAGTGTGCTTGTA
>CALGZO010000279.1 GCA_937934465.1 uncultured Fimbriimonadales bacterium
ACCGCGAGGATGCACTCGTGTTCGCGTATCGCTTGGAGCGTGGCGTTGGAGGGCGCGTTGTCTAACTGGATGCGCGCGACCGCCGCCTCCGCGCCTGCAAAGATGATGTTCTCCGTCTCTTGCACATTAATCGCCGCTTCACGCAGGCAGTTGAACACATGCGCCAGCACGCCCACGCGGTCCAAGTGGCGCACCACCAGCAGGTAGCGTGCAGGCGACTGGCGCGCCAAGTTCACCACATTCGGCACGCGCCCGGTCTGCATATAGGTCTGCACGATATGCACCACTTCGGCGGCGATGGCTTCTTGGGCTTGCTGCGTGGACGCGCCGATATGGTGCGTGCCATAGACACTGGGCAAGCGCGCGAGCGGATGCTCGAATGCCCCCTCGCCCGCGCTCGGCTCGCCCTCGAACACATCCAACCCTGCGCGGATATGCTTATGCTCAATCGCCCACGCCAACGCCTCTTCGTCCACCACTTCCGAGCGCGCGGTGTTGATGAAATACGCCTCGTTGCGCATCGCCTCGAAGAAAGCGCGATTGCACAGATGTTTCGTGTCGGGCGTCAGCGCGACATGCACGCTGACGATATCCGCCTCGCTGGCGACATCGAGCGGCGTCGCGCGATAGCCGATGCCCAGCCTCTCTGCGCGTTCAGGCGTCAGCGAGCGGCTCCAGGCGATTACGCGCAGTCCGAACGCTTGGGCGCGAGGGATCATTTCACGCCCGATGTTGCCTACGCCGATCAGTCCGAGCGTGCAGCCGTAGACGCCGCGCGCCTCGCTGAACTGCTTCTTGTTCCACTGCCCCGCGCGCAACTGCGCCACATTATCGGGGATGCGCCGATCCAGCGCAAGGATTAGCCCAAACGCCAGCTCCGCCACCGCGATTGCGTTCTTGCCCGGACAGTTCGCCACATAGACGCCGCGCTTGCTGGCGGTCTCTACATCGATAGTGTTCACGCCTGCGCCTGCGCGTATCACCAAGCTCAAATCGCCCGATTCCAACATCGGCGCGGAGACTTTGGTGGAGCGCACCACCAACACATCGGGGTTGTGCGTGCGTATCGCGTCGGTCAGCGCGTCCTCCTTGAGGCTGGGGTCGTAAATCACCTGACAGCCTAACGCTTTCAAACCCTCCAAGCCGCTCTGCTCGAACTTGTCAGCGACCAGTATCTTCATCGATAGCCTCCGAGAAATTCCAACTGTTGCGCCTTGCAGCAGATTCGCGAAGGTCGCCCACACTCCTGCCTGTCATTGGGCGTTATGGGCAGAGAGGATGCCCTCTTTCGGCAGCGCGCCTGCGTGGGGGATTGCTTCGCGTACTCTCACGGGCGTTTCTTTGGGCGGCGGCAGGGGCAAGGGCAACTCGTCCGCGCTCCACTCCGAGCGGTACACCCGATAGCCGCGCGGTGGGATATTCTCCACCCAAAACGCCAAGTCGAACTGCCACCGTCGGCTCCCTGCTGGCAGGGGACGCACGCTGCCGTCGCGCATCCGCCACTCTGCAATCGGCTCCAATCGGCTGTTGAGAATCTGGCAAGGCGCACGCACGCCGTCGGGCGTCCACACAGCCGCAGGGCGCGGCTCTGAACCTGCCTTGAGCGGCATGTTCACATGCAGCACTGCGACGCCCATGTAAGGCGCATCGGTCAGGTTCAGCACAATCAGCGCGCGATAGTCGCCCTGCGCGTCGGCAAAGCGCGTGTCTACCGCCGTCTCCAGCCAGTCCAGTATCTGACGCGCCTCGACTTCAGTCATATTGAGAGTGTACCACGCGCGGACTCGGTAAAATCTGGTATCTTTTATTCGGTAAGCCATGACAGGGAATGTGCTGGCGGCGCGTTATGAGTTGCTGGAGCAGCTTTCGGAGGGGCTGCTGTTTCATGTCTATCGCGCCCGCGACTTGACTCGTTCGCGCGTGGTGACGCTGAAAGCCGTGCGTGCGCCCTATGGGAGCAATCCGACCCTGCTGGACGCGCTGCAGATGGCGCTCGATTCACGGCGTCGGCTGCGCAGTCCGCACCTACTGGAGCTCTACGACGCCGACCTCTCGGCGCAGCCGCCGTTTTTCGTGGAAGAGTTCGTGCGCGGGCTGGATTTGCACACGCGCATCCGACGCACTGCGCCCTTCACCGTGCCCATCGCGATCGAGATTATGATTGGGATTGTGGAGGGGTTGCTCGCGCTGCACGATTCGGGGCTAACGCACGGCGACCTGCGCCCTGCGAATGTGCTGGTCGGCTCGGAGTGGCATGTGTGGCTCAACGGGGTGGGGATGCGCGGGGTGTATCGCGCGGAGCCGAGTTTAGCGGCGGCGCACGAGGCGCGGGCAGCCGCCTACACCGCGCCCGAACTGTTCCGCGGCGGCGCGCCCAGCGTCGTCAGCGACATCTACGCTTGCGGCGTCATCCTGTTCGAGATGATAACCGCCGCCGCGCCCTTCACAGGCGAGACGCCCGTGCTGATTGCCGAATCGCACCTGAACGACCCCATCCCCTCGCTGCGCCAGCGCAACCCTGCAGCCCCGCGCACCGTAGAGGGCATCGTGACCAAGTGCCTGCAGAAAGACCCCGCCCAGCGCTACGCCACCGCGATGCAACTGCTCAACGACCTGAAAGCCGTGCGCGACGCGCTGCGGTTCGGCAAATCGCTCGGCTGGTCGCCGATTGACCTACCCGACTCTACAGGCGCGAAACCCGCCTCGGGCGACATCTTCGCTCGGAAGCCTGCCCCGCCGCCCCCTGCTGTGGAGGAAGAAGAGGAGGAAGACGACATCCCCAAGTGGCTGCGCACGATGCTCCGACTTGCAGGCGCGCTGGTGGTGTTGGGCTTGGTGATTGGCTTCGCGGCGTGGATGGCGTTGCGGTTCGTGCCCGAAGACCGCCCCGTGCCGCAGGTGGTGGGCAAGAAACTGGACGAGGCGAACCGAATCTTACGCGACGCCGACTTGGAACCCGAAGTGCGACTGGAGGGCTACAGCGAGCAGTATCCTCCAGGCGTGGTCTACTCGGTTAGCCCGCCTGAAGGGCGCGTGGTGCGCAAGGGCAGCAAAGTGTATCTTTGGGTGAGCAAAGGCTCGCGCTTCGTGGAGGTGCCGAATGTGAGCAACATGCCCGAGTCGCGCGCCCGCCGCGAGTTGGAGGGGATGGGGCTTGCCGTGATGGACAGCGTGGAGGAGCGCAAGCACGCCACTGTCCCGTTGGGGTATGTGATTGCCACCGTGCCGCCCGCTGGCGCACGGATTGACCGCTCGCGCCCGATTAAGCTCATCGTGAGCATCGGCGCAGGCTACGAACCTATCCCGCCCCGCGCGCCAGAACCCGCGCCCGAACCAACCAGCGCCGCCACGCGCCCCTTCGAAGTCAAAGTCGATCTAACCGACCAGCCCGACCGACGCATCCGAATCGAAGTGGAGGACGCGCAGGGCAAACGCACGCTCCTTGACGAGGTGCGCTCAGGCGGTCAGGTGCATACGATTCCCGTCGAGGCGCAGGGCAATCGCGTCAAGATTCGGGTTTATGTCGACGACCAACTGGCACAGGAGATTGTGCGATAGTCCAGAGATATGCCTACCACTGCGCAAGAGGTTTTTTCGTGGACTCTGGCGACTGGCTTTCGGTAATGAGCCGAACCGATGAGTACCACGATGTTGGTGGTGCTTACTATCAGCGGCGCCTGCGTGTTCGTGCCCAGCTTTTCACTTCAGACTGCGTGTTATTGCTTCAAAGCCTTCCCGAATAACTTGAGCCATTCTCTTTCGTCTCTCCTCCAAAAATTGCCGATATTCCATGTTGTACCACCCTTCTGGAATGCCATGCAGCCGATACATTCTCTGGGTCTCCTCCGACGCAAATCGCGCTTCATATCGGGGTGCATACTCTGAAGGCGCCCTGTCGGAAACTTCTATGTTGTCGCGCCACTCCACTAAGGCATAATTAGCAACTTGATTGATGAGGCGACCCTCGTCGATCCCACGCCGTTTCAGATACTGGCGCGGGAAGAGATGATGACGCTCCAGATTAGGTCTCTTTCCCCTTGTCAGCGGACT
>CALGZO010000280.1 GCA_937934465.1 uncultured Fimbriimonadales bacterium
CTACGCCCCCCAGTGTAGCGTCGGCGTCCCCGCCGACGCGCAGGGCAGGTGCGACGCCTTTCTTGGCGTCGTACCGTCGTCGGCCCCGCTGACGAGATTCGCTTGGACAAGAATGTCCAAGCCACACTCGTAGCGTCGGCGTCCCCGCCGACGACCAACTCAGGTGCGACGCCATTCTTGGCGTCGCGGGTTTTATTGGCGGAGACGGGGGTACTTCGACGCCCAAACGGGTGCGACGACATTCTTGGCGTCGCGGGTTTGCTTGATGGGGACAGTGGTGTTGCGACGCCAAGAAAGGCGTCGCACCTGCCCTGCGCGTCGGCGGGGACGCCGACGCTACGAGTGTGGCTTGGACATTCTTGTCCAAGCGAATCTCGTCAGCGGGGACGACGACGGTACGACGCCAAGAAAGGCGTCGCACCTGCGCTGCGCGTCGGCGGGACGCCGACGCTACACTAGGGGGCGTAGCGTCAGCGTCTCGCTGACGAAAAAAAACGCCGACGCTACGCAGGTGTGCTTCGTCGGCGGGGACGCCGACGCTACGCGAGCGTGTTGTCGTGGCGGGAACACTCACCTACCGACGCCAAGAAAGGCGTCGCACCTGTGTTGTTCGTCGGCGGGGACGCCGACGCTACGAGTGTGGGTCTCGTCGCGGGAACGCCGATGCTACGACGCCAAGAAAGGCGTCGCACCTGTGTTGTTCGTCGGCGAGGACGCCGACGCTACGAGTGTGGCTTGGACATTCTTGTCCAAGCACGCTTCGTCGGCGGGACGCCGACGCTACGAGGGCTTGGAATAGCAGGAGTTATACAGGCTAAGCCGAAGAAGAAGCATAATGCGAGCGTTTGCACCGCTACTTGTGTCTCTGCTGATAGCGTTTGCCTTTCCCCAGCCTTTCTCTGACGGCGTCTATGTGCTGGACGACTTGACGGCGCGTTGGGCGCAGGGGCAGGCGTCGGGTGCGCTGAACGCCCTGACCGTGCGTACAGTGGCGTCTGGGGGCGTCTCGATGCGCGCGGGGCTTCTACATCCCACAGCACGCCCTGCCCGCAATCAGTTCCAGATTACGCTACCTGCCGTCAACCCAGGCGACCTGCTCGTGCTGACGGCGTGGGCAGGCGTGGACGACCACGCGCGGCGCGACGACCCCCAGCACCCTCACGACGGCGTGCGCATGCGCCTCGTTGTGGAATCACGCATCGCTGCGGAGGTGGACTGCGACACATCGGGCTGGCGCGCCCTCGCTGCCGACCTGACGCCCTACGCAGGCAAAACCGTCGCCATCGCCTTCGAGTCGGACGCGAAGGGCAACACAAACTACGACTGGGCGTACTTCGCAGAGGCGCAAGTGTTGCGATTGCGCGAACGGTTCGCTCGGAAGGTAGGACGCACGCTGCCGCCTGAAGGCGTGTTGGAGGTGCGCGGCGCAGCAGGCGATACCTTCACGCTGGATGCGCCGAACCATCCCCCCCTGCGCGCCACCATCCCCGACAGCGGCGTGCTGTGGCTCCGCTATGCGTTCCCCGGCGCACGCGAGGCGACGCTGAGCGAGCTGCAACCCCAATCGTCCGCGCGAGTTTATGAGCTGAACCCGCGCCTGCGCATCGAACTCGCTGCGCCCCGACGCGCCGTGCTGACACAAGGCGAGACAACCGAAATTTTGGTGCGCATTCGCAACATCGGCGCGGGCACTTGGCGCAACGATCGGATGACGCTCACAGCCCAATCGCTGGGCGATGCCGAGATCCTCACACGTCCTGAGGCGGCGACAGACCTGTTGCCCCCGAATGGCGCTACGGAGGCGCGATTCCGCGTTCGGGTGGGCGCGCGTCCACGCCTGAGTATCATGCTGCACAGCGGGGCGGGCAACGATGCGCTGATTCTCGCGCCTGTGGTGGTTTCCAACGCGCTCGCGCTCCCGAACTCAGGCACGGCGGCGCGCGCGGAGAACGGCTTCGGCGCACTGCAGAACGAGCAGTTGCGCCTGCTCATCAGCCCTGCGTCGGCTGGGGGGCACGCCGCGCGACTGTTCGCAAAACAGGGCGGCGAGTGGGTTCCAATCGCGAGCAGTGCGCCGTTAGCCGACGCTGTGCTGAACGCGGAAGGTGCGCCCCCCAAACTCCAGCAATTCGCGCTGGAGAGCCTCACCGCCGACGCGGCGAACTTGCGCCTGATTTTACAAGGCAGGATGGGGCTAACAGGGCGCGCGACGCTGGAGTACCGACTGGACGGCAACCGCCTTCACTGCATCGGCAGGCTAACGGCGGAAGTCAACTCGCACCTGTATCGGTTCCGCTTCCCCGACTGGCGCGTGGGCGACGGCAGCTTCGGCGAGGCAAAAGACGAGGCGCTGTTCCCCGGATTGGAATACCTGTTGGGTGAGGAGCGTTCGTCGGGTTCGGCGTTCGCCGCGCCGCCGCACGACCTGCGCTTCGCGCCCGACCCGTACAAAATCACCGCGCCCCTGATGGCAGTGCGCTGGCGCAACTATTTGGTGAGCATGGAGTGGGACCCGACGCAGGGCTGGTCGGGGGTGTTGCGTGCGCCGAACGCGCTGTTTGCCGCGCCGAATTTCTTGGAAGGCGGCGCGAACCACCGCTTCGCGCTCTGGGCGCCTGCCATCCCGCGCTGGGCAGATGAGAACACGCAACAAGCGCGCGAGCCGTTTCGGCTCATTCGCGGCGACTCGGTGCTCCTTCAGGCGACGCTGACCGTGCGCACCGACGCCAAGGATGTAGTTGAGGCGATGGCGCAGTACCTACAGCGTGTGGGCGCGCCGTATCCGCCTGCGCCCCAACGCAACGACTTCGCCGCGCTCCAGCTTACCGTGCAGGGCTTGCTCAACAGCTACGACGCCGCACAGCAGGCATGGCGACACACGAACACGGGACCTGTGTTCTACGACCCTGAGGTGGCGTTGGGGCTGTGGACGCTGGCGCATCGGCTGTTCCCCGAAGACCTGCGCCGTCGGCAGGCGACAGAACAGATACGCGCTGCCGTCAACGCCCGTCCCAAGGGGCAGCACGGGCTGGATGTAGCGTTCTATCTCGGTGGGCTACCCAGCGCGCTCGACGCGGCGCAACGCGACATCGAGGCTATCATCAAGCAGCAGCGCGCGGACGGCAGCTGGGCATGGCAGCCCGAAACGCCGCGCCACGCCCTCTTCGGCAAAGCGGGCGACAGCAGCAGCGGCTGGACGGGACAGTTCGCCGCGCGTGTGGGACGCTACGCGCTGATGACCTTGCAGCCCGATGCCCGCGAGAGCCTGACGCGCGCCCTGCGCTACCTCGCCCAGCAGCGACGCCCTGAAGGCTCACAGACTTGGGAACTGCCGCTGCATGTGCCTGACCTGCTGGCTTCGGCGCACGCCGTGAACGCCTACCTCAGCGCGTACGCGCTCACGGGCGACGCCGAGATGCTCCGTGAGGCGGAGCGGTGGGCGTTGCGCGGAACGCCCTTCATCTACCTCTGGCACACGCCCGACAAACCCATCATGCGCGGCGCGAGTATCCCCGTGTTCGGCGTCACTTGGCTCAACCAGCAGCCTTGGTTCGGCGTCGCGGTGCAGTGGAACGGGCTGGTGTATGCAAACGCGCTCTATCGGCTCAGCCGACAGACCGCCGACCCCGTTGTGGACTGGAAGCGCCTCGCCGACACAATCACGCTCTGCGCCGTGCAGCAGCAGGAATGGGTCTCCGACCGCCGCGCCGACCGCGAGGGCTTCTACCCCGACGCCTTCAACATCCCGCGCAACACGGAGGAGTATACTTGGGATTTGAACCCACGCCTGATTGCACCCTGTATCGCTCAGCGATTGGGCTTCGTGATTGAGCCGATCACTGCCGTTGTACGCGCCGATGGGCGACCGATTGCCTGCACGGCGCCGGGGCTACGCTCGGCAGAGGTTCAGCAGGGCGTGCTGCGCCTGCAGATAACCCCACCTGCCAGCGACCTGCCTGCGCTCTATGTGCTGGTTGCGGGGATTGGCGCGCCCTCAGCAGTGCGGCTGAACGGCGTTGACCTGCCCCGAGTGGACGATATGGACGCGCTCATCTGGCAACTCGCCTCGCCGCAGTCGGGTTGGACGATGCACGAGGGCAAGCTGCTCATACGCATCTTGACCCCTTCGGAGACGACGCTCACGGTGGAGTAGCGTCTGCGCTACAGGTTCCAGTAGATGACCTTTTCAGGCGCGACGGTGCGAGAATCGTGCAGGTACACGCCTTTCACATCGACGAACACGCCCTGCGCCAGCGCGTTCATCAGCGAGAGGTATTCCTCGTAGCATCGCTCGCGAAATTGGCGATGCGGCACAGCCAACACGATTGCGTCGTAGTGCCCCCTGCGCGTGCGGAACGGGTCGTCGACGAAGGTGAAGGGGAGGCGTTTGCGGTCGCTTTCCACCACCAGCGGGTCGCACACTTCCACGATACAGCCGAAGCTCTGCAACTCTTCTATCAGATCTGAGACGCGCGTATCGCGCACATCGGGCACATTCTCTTTGAACGCCAGCCCCAGCACCAACACCTGCGCGTTGCGCACAGGGCGTCCCGCGCGTATCATCATTTTCACCGTCTCTTTGGCGACATAGATGCCCATCGTGTCGTTCGTGCGGCGTCCTGCCAGAATAACCTCTGGGTGGAACCCGATTTCCTGCGCCTTGTGAGTTAGATAGTACGGGTCCACCGGTATACAGTGCCCGCCCACCAGTCCAGGCTCGAACGGCAGGAAGTTCCACTTCGTGCGCGAGGCTGCCAGCACCTCGCGTGTGTTCAACCCCAAGAGGTGGAAAAGCATCGCCAGCTCGTTCATCAGAGCGATGTTCAGGTCGCGCTGCGTGTTCTCGATGACTTTGGCGGCTTCGGCAGTGCGGATGTTTGGGGCTTTGTGGATGCCCGCTTTGACTACCAGCCCGTAGAGATGCGCGAGCGTCTCGGTGGTCTGCTCGTCCTGTCCGGCGACAACCTTCACGATGGTCTCCAGCGTGTGTTCGGCGTCGCCAGGGTTGATTCGTTCGGGTGAGTAGCCCAGTTTGAAATCCACGCCCGCTTTCATACCTGACGCCCGCTCCAGCACAGGGGCGCAGTCCTCTTCGGTGCATCCGGGGTAAACCGTCGATTCGTAAACTACGATGGCGCCGTGCTTCATATGTTGCCCGACGGTTTCGCTCGCGCGGATGAGATAGCGTAGGTCAGGGCGTTTCGCCTTGTCCACAGGCGTGGGTACAGTGATGATAATCACATCAGCGTTGCGCATAAGGGTTGGGTCGGTTGTGAGAGTTAGGTTCGGGTTCCGTAGTTCGGTTTCCGACGCTTCGCCGTTGCGGTCGTAGCCGTGCTGCAGCTCTTGGATGCGCGTCTCGTTCACATCGTAGCCGATAGTGGGCAGATGTTTCGCGAATCCGACCGCCAGCGGCAGCCCCACATAGCCCAGTCCGACGACACAAACCTGTTTCGGTGTTTCGTTCACGGCAATACGACCTCCTTCGCCCAGTCGCGATTGCTGAGATACCACTCCACTGTGCGTCGCAAGCCCTCCTCAACGCTAATCTGGGGTTCCCAGTTCAGCAGGGCGCGCGCTTTGCTGATGTCCGCCCAAGTCGCTTGCACATCGGCGGGGTGCATCGGCTCAGTGCGCCACACGGCTCGCTTACCCAGCAGTTGCTCGATGGTCTCGATAATCCACTTCAACGACACAGGTCGGTCGCCGCCGAGATTGATAATCTCGTAGCCCAGCGGTTTGAGCGCGGCGACTGTGCCCCGCGCGATATCGTCGACATAGGTGAAGTCGCGCTCCTGCATGCCATCGCCGAATACTTGGATAGGCTCGCCCTCAGCAATCCAGCGGATGAACCGAAAGATGCTCATGTCGGGTCGCCCCGCAGGTCCGTACACGGTGAAGTAGCGCAGCACAGTGATGTCCAGCCCATACAGATGGTGGTAAGTGTAGCTCATGGTTTCTGCGCCTTTTTTGGATGAGGCGTAAGGCGAGAGGGGGCGGTCGGTGGGCAAATCCTCGCGGAAGGGTCGCTCGCGATTGCCGTACAAGCTGGAGGTGGACGCCAACACATACTTTTGCACGCCGTGCTGGCGGCACAGCTCCAGCAGGTTCAGCGCACCTGTGGTGTTGGTAGCGATATAGACCCACGGGTTCTGCACGCTTTGACGCACGCCCGCCCGCGCCGCGAGGTTAATCACAGCATCGTAGGGCAAGTGCGACTCAAACACCTGCTGCAACGGCGCCCACTCGCTGATGTCCACTGTGTAGAATGAGAAGTTAGAGTATGGCTCTAACTGGCTTAGACGCCACCGTTTGAGCGTCGGGTCGTAGGCGTCGTTGAGATTGTCCACACTAATGACCGTGTGTCCCTCGTGCAAAAGCAGTTCGGCGGTTTTCGCGCCGATGAAACCCGCACTGCCCGTCAGAAAAATTCGCATGTGAGTTGTGTCCTCCACGCCAAGAAGATTTTACCACATCCGACGGAGATTTTGCCAGAGTTATCCCAGCGAACAGTTGTGAAGCCAGACAATACGCTGAAATGTGCTATAATAGGGATGCTATGGCGCGCAAGCGAGTGGCTCTGATTGTGCCGCACAACGATCGGAACAGCACGGCGTACACACGCAACCTGCGGTTGGCGCGGATGTGGCGCAACGCCCTGCGCCTGTGGGGCGTGGACGCGAGCATCCTCGTCGCAGGGGATGTGTCTAAAAGCCAGTTCCAAAGCCAGTATGACTTCGGTATCGTGCCTACGATGGAGAACCTCACGGGCGCTATGGCGATTAACAGCTGGCTTGCCTACTCGGCAGGGGATAAGCCGCTTTACCTGTGTGGGTATCACATTCCGCAGGGCACAGCGGGCACGCCTGCAACAGGCGTGCTGGGGCTGACGCCGATTGAGAACAGCACCACGAACATCAAGCGCATCGGGCGGCGCGCTGTGTGGGCGTCGGGCGCGATGGTCTATGTCGCAGGCTACGCCGCGCGTATCAACAATGTGTTT
>CALGZO010000281.1 GCA_937934465.1 uncultured Fimbriimonadales bacterium
TTTCCAAACACGAACGCCGTCCCCAGTATACCCGTACTCATACGCCGTTTGCAAGTTGCCGTTGCCGTAATCGCGCTCCATCTTGGTCAACCGTCCCTCCTCGTCATAACCGAACACCCGTGCATAGTCTACCCCAGACGCTTCCCAACGCGCCAAAGTGCCCTCAGGGTTCCAGACAAGCTTGTTCACTTCGCTACTCCACACATCCAGCACGCTCTGCAATCGTCCTGACGCCTCCTCGTAAAGGTAAATATCCCTGTGCTGACCGTTCAGTGCGTCGTTGCATGCCACCTCCGCACGACTGCCGTCAGGATGGTACCCATAACTCCGACTGTACGCCACTTGTCCTGCAGCGTCATCCTAGTTAGTTACCTTCGATCTGCTTTATCTGTTCTAGGGTTGTGAGTCCTAGCCTAATACCATAGTGAAACGCATCTGCCGCTGGACCGCGAGGACGAAAACGACTCTGCTGTTGCGCCTGTATGGCATCACCAAGATACCGAATCGTGTCTTGTAAGAGTTTAGATAACTCTGAGCCTTTTGCAGTGTTGAATGTCTCTTTATGGCTGAGCGTACGATCTACAACCTCGACACCTATCAGGTACACCCCAAAAGCGTGAGGACTTTCATTGGCTAAGTTTGATGAATATACGAATATAGCATTTGCATAATGAATAGATAATAACATATACTTTAGCGATTTTTCACTTTCCCCAACTTCTGAATAGTATCGTACTAATACATAAAATATATCGCCTATAGTCCTTAAATCTTCCAGCACGGTATAATCAACATATTGGGGCATCAAAACCTTATGAGGATCACGGAGGCACTCAGCTACCGAGTTGACTTCCGAGACGCGCTCAACGATTGTTTTTGCTGTATCCCTGTCCCATCTCTTAGTCAAACTTTTTGTTAAACGCTTCGTGTCCGCTTGAAGCAAAGGACGAAGACGGTCTAACCATTCATCACAGGAATGCTTCCTACCGCATCCAGTAAACATAATAACCAGACAACCCAAAAAACACCACATAATTAGTCGCATAAGTGGCTAATCCTCCTGCAGTTTTCAAATCCAGGGTCTGTGTTTGGATCGAATTCTGTACCGAAAGCGACACAAAAGGCCATACACATTCGGAAGCATTCCTGACACCATATAGCTTCTGCTGCACCATCTACATCGGCTGGAGGCAAAATGGCATCACCAATTTCCTCACCTAAATCCAAAATGTTATCCGCAGTACTTCCCCACGGTGAGCAAATGTCCTCGCAATCTGGCTCACTTGACGGTTCATTTGGAGGCAGATAGACTGGCGGTGGCTCATCGGGATGCCTTTTCAAGTAGTGCGGACGACGCTTCACCTTCTGAACATAAAAACGCTCCCCAACATAAACCCTAAACCGATCATACATCAGCTCCTCGCCCCACGGCGCAAACAACAACTCCGCTATCAGGAGATGACCACTCAACAGCGGATAATCCATGTTCAACCAAGTATGAGACGACTCAAACTCATAACCTGAATACCAGACCGAAGTCAATAAACTAACATACCACTCATAGCTGACCCACCAGCCATCCTCCTTCCGATACACTCGCATCGGCACACCACCACAACCTATACGACACAGATACCGATACTCCTGCTGGTTCAGCTAGCTGCATTTCCAGACACACGCCATCTTTGGGCTGCACTAACCTCGCGCCTACATCGAGTTTGTCACGGATACACAACGAATGTCTCGCCACTCCCTTTCCGATAGGCGTAAAAATGGCTGTCCAGTGTAAATATTTCCACCAGCCCCAGCGTCTCTGCGACTACCACCAAACTCGCATCGGCGAGATCCATCGGCACATCGGCGTACTGATTCATCAATGCCTCCATCCGATCCAACTCCACCTCGCTGTGCAGGTAAACTACCAACTTCCCCTCGCGCCGCATCTGCCAGAGACGCTGCTGCGCCCCTATCCCTCCAATACGGCGCAACAAGTACATCGCTTCCACAAGGCAAGGGATGGTGGTGAGCAGGGGCACAGCAGGGAGAGCATCCAACGCAGCCACGCACCTTGCGTGCTGGGGGTCGTTGCGATTGAGAATCGCCACCATCGGACCTGTATCACAGAGAATCATACCTCTAACCCTTGCGCACGGTGCGACTCGGCGATAAGCGCATCCAGCACGGCTTCCGCGTTTTCAGCGACGGGTTCGAGGCTGCCCTCGATGCACCCGACGAACGCCCCTAAGAACTCGCGTAGCGATTCTTGAGGCGTTGCGCTGGGTTCTGGCAGCACCATCACGCGCAGGCGACGCCCTTGCAACTCTCCCGCGTGCTGCAAAATCTCTTCCCAACTGCCTTCTATCACCCTGAGATCCATCGGCTATCCCCCACGATGATACCTGTTCCATCTACGAACCCGTCGTATCTGGCTGAAACGCCAGCAACTGGTTTCCCTTGCACACCGCACGCCCAACCATCTCTTCGCGCAGCCGCTGGAAAAGCGCGTAGGAACACTCAAACTCGTCGGTTTCGCCGTTCGGCAACCTGATGCAGGCGTAGTAGCAGAGTTTGTTGGGAGCGTACTCTACTGGATGCAAGATAATCTCGCCTTGACGATTCGTGCAGAACAGGGCGATGATTTTTGCGCCCGAATAGCTCTGTTCACGACCTAACCGACGGGTCAGGCAGACGACGAGTAGAACCAATATCCCTGTGAGCACTATCAGCCCGCCGACGAGCGCCAAAGTACCTGCTGTTTCCCAAGGGAAAGGCGGACGTCTGTATGCGCGCCTCGCTCGCAACCCTATTTGTTGCTATAAACTATTGATATCGTCGTCAACTGCGAAAAACATCATCCTTTTCTCTTCTCTTTTTGAAGAGGGATATAGAGACTGACATCTTGTCCACCCAACCTTTAGAAGAGTCTGGGCAAGTTCAGTATGCCCCATTCTGCTTAGTAGTCGGGCTACGCGATGATAGTGTAAACCTGCAAGCCGACGATCGCTTTCAAGAAAGGCTGCCATAACGGCTTCTATCAAAGCCATCTGTATATTATTTAGTTTGTAGTAGACTGCGCTGGCAAATGTATGAGCCATCGGATCGTCCGAATAACGACTTAGGAACTCCAACAGTAATCCAGATGCCCGATCGAAATCACCCGCTTCGGTAGCAGCAGCCACACGTACCATCCATTCATACCGCTCCTGATAGTAGGACTCAAGCATCTTTCGCGGATTTTTGCCGACAAGACGCCCCAACCACGATTTCAACCATCCCGTTCGATTCTGAGAGTCGTCCATATTTAGCCTCCTCATCATTTTAGAATCTGCCTGTAGCCAGACAGCGTCGGAAGCAAACATCGCACGCTAAAAGGCGCTGTATATCTCCTATCGCGCAACCGTTACTATATTATACCTCACATGCACGGCAATATTTGTCTCATCCTACCGTCCTCCCAACCCATTCCCGCAATCTGCCACCTACATTGCACACGAAGTTGCTGTGATTCTTTTCATACATGTCAGATAGTTTGTCGGTATTGCCGAAATTTTTAGATGGCGTCGATCAGGTCGCTGAACTTACCACGCATACGCCTCAGGCGCGGGACCGCCCGGACCAGGGAAGATTTCATCCAGTCGCTTGAAGGCGGCTTCGTCCAAGTGGATTTCCAGCGCGCGCATGCTGCGCTCTAACTGCTCCAGCGTGCGCGGTCCGATAATCGGCGCGGTCACGGCGGGCTGATGGAGCACCCACGCCAGCGCGACATTCGCAGGTTCCTCGCCCAGCTCCTCGCAGAACGCCTCGTATTGGGCGATGCGCTCGCGATGTCGGTTCAGCGCTTCTTGCACCCGCTCGGAGGCGCGTCGCCCCTCTTGCACGCCCTTGAGAACGCCGCCCAACAAACCGCCTGCCAGCGGACTCCACGGGATAATCCCCACCCCGTAGTGCAAGCACGCAGGCACAACCTCCAGCTCAATCATCCGCGCGTTGAGGTTGTACAGGCTCTGCTCGGAGACCAGCCCCATAAAATGGCGTTGCCGGGCAATCTCCTGCGCTTGTGCGATGTGCCAGCCTGCGAAGTTGCTGCTGCCCACATAAAGTATCTTGCCCTCGCGATAGAGCTGCTCCATCGCTTGCCAAATCTCCTCCCACGGGCACTCGCGATCCACATGATGCATCTGATACAAATCGATGTAGTCGGTCTTCAAGCGGCGCAGGCTGTCCTCGCAGGCGCGTTTGATATGCAGCGCGGATAGGCGCGACTCGTTGGGCCAATCGCCCATCACGCCGTAGACTTTGGTGGCAATCACCACCTTCTCGCGTCGTCCGCCGCCCTGCGCCCACCAACGCCCGATAATCTGCTCCGTTATGCCCTCGCCTTTGACCCAGCCGTACACATTCGCCGTGTCGAAAAAGTTTATCCCCAACTCCAGCGCACGGTCCATAATCTTATAGGAGTCTTCCTCGCTGGTGTGGGGACCAAAGTTCATCGTGCCCAAGCAGAGACGGCTCACCAATAGCCCTGAACGACCCAAGTGTGTATACTGCATAGTCATAGCCCTCCGTTGCAGGCGTTCGGGTTCGCCAAGCGCGGGCAGATTCCTACTTTAGCCCAATCTGCCAATCTTTGTTGAGGAGCGGGAACCCTTCCGCCTCGCGTATCTCCAGATGTTTCAGGCAGCAGGCGCGCGAGAGGGCGCGAATGCGCTGAATGTAGCTCGCACGCTCTGTCACCGAGATGCTCCCCCGCGCGTCCAGCAGATTGAAGATATGCGAACACTTCAGCGCGAGGTCGAACGCGGGATGCACATAGCCCAGCTCAGCAATCCGTGCGCTCTCCTTCTCGTACATCTCGAACAGTTGGAACAGCATCTCGGTGTCGGCGTGTTCAAAGTTGTAGTAGTTATGTTCCAGCTCGGACTGGAAGTCGACATCCTTGTAGGTCACGCCGCGGCTCCATTCGAGTTCCCACACGCTGTTTTTCTTTTGCAGGAGCATCGCGAGCCGTTCGGGACCGTAGGTGATTTCGGCGCACACGGGTTCGCACTCGATACCCCCTACCTGCTGGAAGTAGGTGAACTGGGTGATTTCCGTGCCGTTGAGCCACACTTCCCAGCCGACGCCCGACGCGCCAAGCGTGGGGGCTTCCCAGTCGTCCTCCACGAGGCGGATATCGTGTTCGGCGGGGTCAATCCCCAGCGCACGCAGGCTCTCCAGATACACATCCACCACATCGTCAGGCGAGGGCTTGAGGATGACTTGATACTGGTAGTAGTGTTGTAGGCGCATGGGGTTGCGTGCGTAGCGTCCATCGGCAGGGCGGCGGCTCGGCTGCACATACGCCACATACCAAGGCTCTGGTCCAAGCGCACGCAGCGTGGTGCCCGGCGCCATCGTGCCCGCGCCCACCTCCACATCGTACGGCTGCAGAATCAGACACCCGTAGTCCGACCAGAACTGCTCTAACCGAAAGAGTAGCTCTTGAAAAGTCATGCGGCTCAGAGTATACCCAAGGGCGCGTCAGCCTGCGCTCAGCAGCGCTTGGGCTATCTGCTCCCACTCGCTCTCCAGCGAGCCGTTGTAGGGTGGCTTGCCAGCGCGCCGATACCAGTAATGCGCGTTGCCGATGTCGCCTTCCTTGCGGTGCAGGTAGGCATGCACCCACGCGCTCGCCGCCGAGGGGTCGTCTTGCACGGCGCGGTGCGCCCGATCCCAGTCGCCGCGCGCGTCGTGCCATAGCCCCAGCAGTGGAGCAGACACATCGGGCGGCGTATCTGATTCCAAACTCGCCTTGAACTCGTCCAGAGTCATCCATTCGCCTCCTGATAAATTATACACGCACAGGTAGAATTCTGGAGCGATGAGCAATCTACACGAAGTATTGCGCACGCGCTTCGGCTTCTCCGAGTTCCGCGAGGGTCAGGCGGAGGCGATTCAGGCAGCTCTGGAGGGCAGGCGCGTGCTGTTGGTGCAACCGACGGGCTGGGGCAAAAGCCTCGTGTATCAGATGATTGCCGCGCTGAAAGGGCTGACGCTGGTGTTCTCGCCCCTGCGCGCCCTGATGCGCGACCAAGTGCGCCAAGCCAATCAGCGGTTCGGTCTTCGCGCCGAGACCGTGAACTCGGATATGGACGAAGAGTCGCAACGGCTCGCGCTGGAACGCGCCGCGCGGGGCGAGCTGGACTTGCTCTATATCGCCCCTGAACGCCTGCAGAACCCCCTCTGGCAGGAGTATCAGAGCCGATTGCCCATCCGCGCGGTGGTCATCGACGAGGCGCACTGCATCTCGATGTGGGGGCACGACTTCCGCCCTGAATATCGGCGCATCGTGAACTTGGTGCGTCTGCTGCCTCCCGAAGTGCCTGTGGTCGCCGTGACTGCCACCGCCACGCCGCGCGTGGAGCAGGATGTACGCGCCCAGATTGGCGAGCCGTTCCACCTGCTGCGCGGCAGGCTGATGCGCCCGAACCTGCGCCTGCATGTTATACACGCCGAGGACGAGTCGCATAAACTCGCGTGGCTGGCGCACTTGATGAACATCCTGCCCGGTAGCGGTCTCATCTACACCGCCACGCGCCACTCCAGCGAGATTGTCGCGCAGTTCCTGCAAATGCAGGGGCTGCCAGTGCGCTACTATCACGCTGGGCTGGGCGAGGAACGCGCCGCGCTGGAACAAGAGCTGATGCGCAACACCATCAAAGCGTTAGCCGCCACGAACGCGCTCGGCATGGGACTGGATATGCCCGATATCCGCTTCGTCATCCACTACGAGACGCCCGCCTCGCCGCTCCACTACTACCAGGAAATCGGGCGCGCCGGACGCGACGGCAAAGCCTCCTACTGCATCCTACTCGCGCACCCCGACGACCTCGACATCCAACGCGCACTGATTACAAGCAATCGCCCCCCACGCGAGCAGTACCAAACTATCTACACACTGCTGCAACGCCAACCCCTGCGCGAGCGCGAACTGATGCTCCACACAGGCTACGCGCAGACCACCACGCGCACCATCCTCTACGACTTGCAAGATCAAGGGCTGATTACGCGCGACAAGGAACGATATTACCGCGCTGTGAGCAGCCAACCTGTGCGCTTCGACGAATACGACGCGCTCAGCCAAGCGAAGCTGGGCGAGCTGCAGACGATGGTTGACTACTGGAACCTGACAGACTGTCGGATGGAGTATCTCTGTCGGTTTCTGGGCGACGAGCAGGCTCAGCCGTGTGGGGTCTGCGATGTCTGCACGGGCGAGCGATTCCCGCAACCCAGCGAACAGCTCCGCCGCGCCGCGAGGATGTTTGAGTTCCATCCCCCGCTGAACATCGACGCAAAGTATAAGAAGGAGCCACTCTATGTGCAAAGCGCGGCGTTGAGCTTCTACGGCGGCACAATTGTCGGCGAGACCATCAAGCAGTGCAAGTACGGCGCGCCCCCACAGCCGTTCCCCGATTGGATTGTGGAGCGCAGCGCGTCGCTGATTCGCGCGTCGTTCCCCGTCGATGCGCTGCAGGGCGTCGTGCCCATCCCGTCCACCATTAGCGGCAACCTGGTGGAAGACTTCGCGGCGCGACTGGCGCAGCAGTTAGGCGTACCCCTCCGCCTCGCCCTGCGCAAAACGCGCGAGACTCAGCCCCAAAAAGAGTTCACCAACAGCGTGCAGAAGGTGAAGAACATCGAGGATGCGTACGAAGCCGTCGCAGCCCTGTCCGAGCAGAACCTGCTTGTGGTCGACGATGTGTTCGATTCGGGCGCGACGCTCAAAGAGGCGGGTAAAATCTTGAAACAGGCGGGGGCAGGCGCGCTCTATGCGTTCTGCATCACGCGCACCCGCCATCGAGGCGACCTATGAAACTGGAGCCGCGCGACGATTGGGTCTATTGGAGCTTGCTGGCGCATCACGCCAGCACTGAGACGCGCAAGCGGTTCTGGGCGCAGCGACCTGACGACATCGCCGCGTTCCTGCGCGAGCAGCCCGAATGGACGACGCTGGAAACGCTGCTGGTGCAGGAAGCGATGACCCTGCACGAACTCAGCGCACAGGGCGGCAGCCTCATCACCTTTGCCGACGCCGAGTACCCCGAGCCGTTGCGCACAGGCGAGAACCTGCGCCCGCCAATCGTGCTGTACGCGCTGGGCGATGTGCGCCTACCGGCGGAGCGTCCCTTCGTGGCGTTCGCAGGCTCCCGCAACGCCTCCGAACAGGCAATCCAACACGCACAACAGCTCGCTACAGAGCTAACACAAGAGGGCTACCACACCGTGACGGGCTTTGCTAAAGGCGTGGACGCCGTCGTCGCACAAACCACTTTGGAGACGGGCGGTAAGACAATCGGCGTGCTGGCGCAAGGGCTGCTCCACCGACTCACGCAGCAGCTCGCCCGCGAGCAGATGCACGCGCTCAACGAAGACCGCCTGCTGTTCCTGTCGGAGTTGCACCCGAACGCCGCGTGGTCGGGCAGCTTTGCGATGATGCGCAATCGGCTCGTGGCGGCGTTGGGCGATTTCTTGATTGTGGTGGAGTCGGGTCCCGAACTCAGCCAGCGCAACGGCAAGACGGTGCGCAGCGGCACTTTCGAGTGCGCCAAAATCGCCCGCAAGATTGGTCGCCCCGTGTATGTGTTGGATTTGCCCGCCGAGGGCAACCAGCAGCTGCTCGCGCAAGGGATTGCAACGCGCTGGGGCGAGTCGCCTCCCTCACCAGCCTCCCAGCAGCCCACATTGTTTTGAAGGCGTAGCCGTGTTGTGGCATAATTCCCGTAGGGGCGAAACCTGCCTCTCTATTCGTCCGTAAATTTCGAACACGCTGACAGGAGCCTAACGATGCAGACGACGCCGACGATGGAACAACGCGCTACTCGTGTCGCCGAGCTACTGATGTGCGCGCCCAGCGCTTACGACCTTGTGTACGAGATTAATGCGTGGATGCACCTGAGCGACCGACCCGATAAGCAGCTTGCGTGGAAGCAGTGGGAGCAGCTCTATCACACGCTCACGGAGCAGGTGGGCGCGCCTGTGCGCCTGATTGAGCAAGCGAGTGAAGCGCCCGATATGGTGTTCACTGCCAACGCGGGGCTGCCCCTGCCCGATAAGCAGCTCGTGCTGTCGCGCTTCCGCCACCCAGAACGCCAAGTGGAGGAGCCGTACTTCGACCACTGGTTCCGCTCGCAGGGCTACACCATCCATCTGCTGCCGCCCGACTGCGCGTTCGAGGGCGAGGGCGACGCCTTCCTGATTGACGGCATGATTGTCGCTGGCTACCTCAAACGCACCGACATCTGCGCCCATCGGTATCTCAGCCAACTCACCGGCTTGCCCGTGCTGAGCCTCGAACTGGTGGACGACCGCTGGTACCACCTCGATACCTGCTTCCTGCCGCTGGGCGGACGGCTGGTCGCCTACTATCCCGAAGCGTTCGATTGGTATGCACGCCGAGTCATCGAGCAGCACTTCGAGACCATTCCCGTCAGCCCCGAAGAGGCGCTCAAGTTCGCCTGCAACGCGATTGTCTTCAACACTGCCGTCGTGATGCCCGCAGGCTGTCCCATCCTGCGATTCCACCTCGAAGAGCGCGGCTACACCGTGTACGAAGTCCCTATGAGCGAATTTATCAAATCCGGCGGCGCATGTAAGTGTTTAGCCCTCTATTTGTTGCAGGAATAATTACGAGTGTGTCATAATTAGTAGCACCCTAAGCGCAGGAGCAATTGGCTGCAGGAAGCGGGGATAGCTTAGGGAGAAGGTGGTATGAATGCTCAAGCACACTCGCTATCATAATGCCTTGATATGTGTGGTGGATGATGAGTTGCATACGCTGGAGTTTCTGCGCGCCCTGCTTCACGAGGCGGGCTACCAGCGTGTGATGTACGCCCAGAGCGTGCAGGAAGCGACGCAGCGACTGCACACGGTACAGCCCGACCTGTTGCTACTGGACTGGCATCTCAGCGATGCGGACAGCGCAGAGGTGATACGCGCCGTGCGCACGCTCTATCCTGACGAGATTATCCCTGTGATTGTGCTGACGGGCGACATTTCGCCATCGGTGAAGCACAGCGCATTGCTTGCGGGCGCGTCGGACTTCCTGAATAAACCGTTCGATATTACGGAAGTGCTGCTGCGCATTCACAACCAGCTGGAAATCCGACACCTGCACAAGATGCGCGCCCACGAGTTGGAGTTAGCCCGTTTGGAGATTCTGGAACGGTTGGCGCGCGCGGCGGAGTATCGCGACGACGCAACTGGTCAACATATTGTGCGCGTGGGGCGTCTCAGTGAGCAGATTGGGCGCGTGCTGGGGCTGGACGAGGAGATGCTGTTCCAACTGCGCCACGCCGCGCCGCTGCACGATGTGGGCAAAATCGGCGTGCCCGACGCCATCCTGCGCAAACCCACTGCGCTCACGCCCGACGAATGGGAAACGATGCAACAGCACACACTAATCGGGGCGAACATTTTGGAGGGCTGCCCCTACCCAACGCTGGAGATGGCGCGCACGATTGCTCTGACCCACCACGAACGCTGGGACGGACAGGGCTACCCGCAAGGGCTGCAGGGCGAGCAGATACCGCTCTGGGGACGCATCGTCGCCGTCGCCGACGCCTACGACGCCATGACCAACGACCGACCCTACCGACGCGCCCTCAGCCACGAACAAGCCATCGAGACCCTACGCGCGGAACGCGAGCGCCATTTCGACCCGATGATTGTAGACGCTTTTCTGGAGCCGACCGCATTCTCGCTGGAGGAGCCAGAAACATCCGATACTTAGCGATAGACCCAGGCGCGTGCAAGGTGGGCGTCGCCGTTGCCGAGCGCGACGGCGACGCTTGGAAACCCCTGTTCCGCGCGATTGTCGCTCCCGACGAGCTGCCCGAACTGCTCGACCGCTGCCTCGCGCAGTATACGCCCCAACGCACCCTCGTCGGCGCAGGCACAGGCGCGAAAAGAATCTTGAACCTGCTCCAACGCCAGTTCCCGCACCTGCGCTGGGAGCTTGTCCCTGAGCGCAACACCACTTTGCAAGCGCGCGAGCTCTACTTTGCGCACCATCCGCCGCGCGGCTGGCGACGCCTGCTGCCCAAAGGCATGCGCGTCCCGCCCGAACCCTACGACGACTACGCCGCGCTCGCCATCATCTACCAAGCCAGCCAAGCCGAGTAGATAACCCGCCCACTCCCCGCGCGTGAGGTATACTCTGCACGGCAACGAAATACCCTCGCACGGAGGTGAGAGCCGCGATGGAACCGACGATGACCGAATCGGACGCTACAACCGTGGAGACACAAACGACCGACGCGCTGCAGGCGCGTATCGCCGAGCTGGAGCAAGCGTGCGAAGAGCAGAAGAACCTCTACCTGCGCACGCTGGCGGACTTCCAAAACTATCGCCGCCGCCAGCAAGACGAAATCGAACGGCAGCGCGGACTCCTGCTCGAATCGCTCATGGAAGACCTGTTGCCGATTCTGGACAACTTCGAGCGCGCGCTCCAAGCGGCGGAAGCCACGCGCGAGTTGGAGCCGCTGATGGAAGGCGTGCGGATGACCGAACGCCAAATCAAGGCGGTGCTGGCGCGCTACGATATCCACCCCATCCTCGCCGTCGGGCAACAGTTCGACCCGAACCTGCACGAGGCAATCCAGCGGGTGGAATCTGACGAGTACGAGGATAATATCGTCATCGACGAGGTGGAGCGCGGCTATCGGATGGGCGAGCGCGTGCTGCGCCCGAGCCGGGTCATCGTGGCGAAACGCCCCCAACCATCGCCCCACGCGGGCTTGGACATTCAGGCATGAGACGCTACTTCGGAACCGACGGCGTGCGTGGCGTGGCGAACGAACTGCTCACGCCCGATTTCACGATGCGCCTTGGGCGCGCGATTGGACAGCAACTGCTTGAAACGACTGCGCACAACGGCGCGCCGCGCGTGCTGATAGGGCGCGACACACGGCGCAGCGGCTCGATGCTCGAAGCCGCCTTAGCGAGCGGGCTGTGCGCCGTGGGCGTGCATGTGACCTCCGCAGGCGTCGTGCCGACGCCTGCTGTCGCCTACCTGGCGCGCGAGGGACACTACGACTTGGGCGTCGTCATCTCGGCGTCGCATAACCCCGCACAAGACAACGGCGTCAAACTCATCGGCGGCGACGGCTATAAGTTCCCCGACGAGTACGAAGCGCAGATTGAGGCGCGCCTGCAACACGCCCCCGAACCGTTCCCATACCCGCCGCCTGAGAATATCGGCGTGTGGCAGTTCGATGAGCGCGAGAGCGAGCAGTACCTGCTGTATCTGTTGCATGTAATGCGCGAGTTGACGGGCGAGCGCGAGCCGCTGCGCGGCGTGCATATCGCCGTCGATTGCGCCAACGGCGCGGCGAGCCAATACGCGCCCGTCGTGCTGCACGAGCTCGGCGCGAGGGTCAGCCTCTACGCTGGCGAGCCCGACGGCGACAACATCAACCTCGATTGTGGCTCCACCCATCTGGAGAACCTGCAACGCGCCGTGTTAGAGACCGACGCCGACTTGGGCGTGGCGTTCGACGGCGACGCCGACCGCGCCCTCTTCTGCGACGAGAACGGCGACCCCATCGACGGCGACGCGATTATGACCCTCTGGGCAATCACGCGCCGCCAACAACGCACGCTCGAACCGCCCCTCGTCATCGCCACCGAGATGAGCAACCTCGGCATGCAACGCCGCTTGGAAGCGGAAGGCGTCGCCCTGCAACGCACTAAGGTCGGCGACCGCTATGTGGCGGAAGCCATGCGCGCCACAGGCGCACTCATCGGCGGCGAGCAGTCGGGACACATCATCTTCAGCGAGCGCGCCACCACAGGCGACGGACTCATCACCATGCTCGAAACGCTGGCGCTCTACCTGCACTATCAGCAGCCCTTCTCACAAATCGCGCACCCGTTCGAACCCTATCCGCAGAAGTTGGTCACCATCCGTGTGCAGGATAAGCACGGCTGGCAATCGCACCCGACGGTTCAGGAGCGGATGCGTCAGGTCGAGGCGATGTTGGGCGGGCGCGGTCGGCTGAGTGTGCGCGCCTCAGGCACAGAGAGCGCGGTGCGCGTGATGGTGGAAGCCGAGACGCTCGCGCTGGTGGACGAGGCAATCGCGCCCATCGCGGAAGTCATCCAAGAGCTCTTTGGCTGAGCCGCGCGCTACGCCTCGATGCCTTTCTCTTTGAGGTATTCGCGATAGACCGCCACCGCTTGGGGCATCGTGCTGGTGAGCTGCATGATGCCGCTCACGCGCCCTTTGGGCTGGATTTTGCGCTGAGTGAACGCCATCATCGCGTTCTCTTGCCCTGTGTAGAGCTTGTGGAACAGGTCGGCGGTCAGCGTTAGCCCTGCCTCCTCCTCGCCCTCAGGCTTTTCGGGCAACATCTCCAGCTTGCCACCGCGCGTATCGATCCAGAAATCGATATCGGGTTGCTTGATGTGAACGGCAATCAGCATATCGAGCTTTTGCCAGCCCTCGCGGATGACATCCACGCCGCGCAATCGCTCGATGAACTCCATCACAAACGCCTTCGCTTGCTCCGAATCACGGTATGGGAACCCCATCGTTATCTACCTCCACGATAGGGTTCGCCGTCGGCGCAAAAACTCCTGCACAGTTGCTGAGAGCCTACGCCGAAGTTGAAGGGGTGGGTCTCCACGCGCCGAGTTGCTCCAATCGCTTCGCCAGCGTCGCCAGCGGCAGCCCGACCACATTGAAGTAGCATCCCTGCACTTTGTCGATGAGCAACGCGCCGTACTCTTGGATGCCGTACGCGCCCGCCTTATCGAACGGCTCGCCTGTGCCGATGTACCAGCGGATGCACTCGTCGCTGAGCGGTCGGAAGGCGACGCGCGTGCGTGGGGCGTCGAAGACGCAGTGGGTGGTCGCGCCGCCCTGACGCGCCAGCAGGCAGAGCGCGGTGATGACCGTGTGAGTGCGCCCCGCGAGCAGGCGGAGCATCTCGAACGCTTCCGACTCGTCGGCAGGCTTGCCCAGCACACGCCCGTCGACAATCACAAGGGTATCCGCAGCGATAATCAGCGCGTCGTCGTAGCATGGCGCGACCGCCTGCGCTTTCGCATACGCCAAACGCTTGCCCAGCGCGGCAGGACGCGCCGTGTACGCTGGTAAATGCTCCTCAACATGCGCCGGATGCACCACGAACGGTCTGCCGAACACGCGCAGCAGCGATTGCCTGCGCGGCGACTGCGACGCCAGCACCCAGCGCAGCGACTCCATACCTCAGTCGACCACCGCCTCCAAGAAGCTGCGAATATCGTCCTCGCTCATGGTCGGCTCGCCTGGCGAGACATTATTCAACTTGCCCGCCAGCATCCAACGCTCCAACTCGTCCACCAAGTCGAACAGGTGGTCAAACGAGTCGACGATGAACAGCAACGGCTGATAGTGGTCAATCTCGAAGTATTGGTTGATGACCCACTCCAGCTGGATGGGGTAGCGTTGCACTTCGGGCGATTCGATGGCGTGCGCGATTTCGCCGTAGGAGCTGAGCAATCCGCTGCCGTAGACCTTCAACTCGCCGTTTTTGCCGCGCATCAAGCCGAACTCTATCGTGAACCAGAAGAACCGCGCCAGCGCGCGCGTGATGCTGATGATGCGTTGCACCTGCAGCTCGGGGTCTTTGATGTCTTGCACGATACGCGCCGCGGTGTGCGCCGCCTCGCCGAAGCGCACCAGCGTATCGGCGAACCGCTTGTCGGTGTGCATTGGCACATGCCCAGCGATGTCGTGGAAGATGTCGGGTTCGGGCAGGTAGTCCAGCGAGTGGATGTCGCGCACAGTGATGGTGGTGGGGAACTCGCGTCGGCGCAGGCAATCGAAAAAGATGTAGGCAGGCACATAGCCTGAGACCGCCTTCGCCTTGAACCCCGTCAGCGGCGCGAGGAACTGGTTCACATCGTCAAGGCGCGGCACGCGATTGGGGTCTAAGCAGAGTTTCGCGACGCCTTCCAGAAACTTCTCCGTCGCGTAGCGTTGCCAGCGCTCTTGGATACGGGCGTAGAGGCGTCGCCACGCCTCGTGGTTCTCTTCCGAGTAGAGTTCGTAAGGTTGCTCGATATAGAGCTCGCCGCGACTGCGAGCAATCTCGATAAATGGGGCGCGTGTGGTGGTCAGCCCCATGCCTGGGTACAACTGTGTCTGTGTAAGCGTCATCGCTTCCATCCTCCGCGCTATAGGATACCCCACGCGCTCGGTACAATTCCGCCGCCATCGTGTCGGAGTGGATACGGCAGTACGCGCGCGCGTTGGGGTTCGAGTTGGTGGGGATTGCGCCTGTGCAGTCGCCGCCGCATGCGGAGTCGTTCCTGTTGTGGCTGGCGCAGGGGTATGCAGGCGCGATGGAGTATCTGGAGCGCACGGCGCACCTGCGGATTAATCCCGCGACGCTGTTGCCCGACGCGCGCAGCGCGGTAGTGGTCGGGCTGAACTACGCGCCTGCCGAGCTGCCCGACACCGACTACCGAATCGCACGCTACGCGCTGGGCGACGACTATCACCGCGTGATTCGGGAGAAGTTGGAGACGCTACTGAGCGCGATTCAGGCGGTCGCGCCGCATGCGCAGGGGCGCGTCTGCGTCGACTCCGCGCCCGTGCTGGAGCGCGACCTCGCGCTGTTGGCAGGGCTGGGCTGGTACGGCAAGAACACCTGCCTGATTAACACGCATCGTGGCTCGTACTTCTTGATTGGCGTGCTGTTGCTGACGCTGGAGTTGGAATACGACGCGCCCGCGCAGGGCGGCTGTGGCAGCTGTCGCCTCTGCTTGGACGCCTGCCCCACAGGCGCGCTGGTCGCCCCCTATCAGCTGGACGCGCGTCGGTGCATCAGTTATCTAACTATCGAGTTGCGCGATTCGATACCTGTGGCGTATCGCGAGCCGATGGGCGCGTGGCTGTTCGGGTGCGACATCTGCCAAGAGGTGTGCCCGTTCAACCGTGCGCGGGCGCATCAGCCGTTGCGAGCGCGCCCGACCGACGAGCCGCGCTTCCAACCCCGACAGATGCCCACGCTCACCGAAATCCTGCAGATGAGCGAGCAGGAGTTCGCCGAGCGGTTTCGCGGCAGCGCCATTAACCGCGCGAAGTGGCGCGGGCTGGTGCGCAACGCGCTGATTGTGGCGGGCAACACGCGCGACCCTGCCCTGCGCCCATCTATCGAGCGGTTCCTGAACCACGACGACCCGATGCTCCGCGAGACCGCCGCGTGGGCGCTACAACAGCTCAGCAACCCGCGCCAAAGTTGAACAGCACCATGAGCAGGTCGGCGTCGTCCACCACGCCGTCGCCGTTCACATCCTGATCTAAGTCGCTGCCTGTCTGCCCGAACGCGAACAGCACGCTCAAGAGGTCGGCGTCGTCCACGCAGCCGCTGCCGTCCACATCGCCCGCGCGACGGAACGGCGTGTCGGCTTTCCAGACTGGTCCTGCAGGATTGCCCCCGAAGCGCAGCTCGCCAGGACTTCGCCCTACTGCGTCGACGATGTTTGTGCCGCTGCCCTCATCGAAGTGATAGAGCGCGGCGGTGCTGTCGTCGAGGGTGAACGGCTGGCGCGGCGGCGTGAAGTTATCTGAGTAGCGCAGCACAGTCGAAAGGCGCACCTCGTCTAAGTAGCCGCTGTAGGATGGGTAACTGTTAGGGTCATAGTCGTGCTTCTCCGCGCCGAACACCAAGAACGGGTCGCTGAAGTCGCATGCGCTGTTATTACAACAATTGCGGCATGGCACGCCATCGTCGGGATAGGAGATGTCGCCGTCGGGTCCGTCTGCATCCGCCTCCAGAACGCCGTCCACATAGAGCCACATGTAGCCGTCTGGATAACTACGCTGCACGGCGATATGATGCCACCGACCATCCAACACATTGCTTGTGCCGCAAATCGTGCGGTAGCCATTCCCATCGCCTGTCACGCCGAACACAATCCGGCCGCCCGCAACAGAGATACCGAACTTGCGACCCTGACCGAACCTGTCGCGATCGATGATGATGTTGCCGT
>CALGZO010000282.1 GCA_937934465.1 uncultured Fimbriimonadales bacterium
GAACTGCTCTTCCAGATAGTCTTGGAAGGCGCGATGGTTGTGTAGCCCTGTCAGCCCGTCGGTAATCGCGAGGTTCTGCAGCTGCTGGTTGAGTTGTTTGAGTTGGTTCTCGTACTCCACGCGATAGGTGACATCCACCACTGATATAATCGCGCCGACCACTTCGCGGTGCAGGTTTTGAATTGGGAATGCGCTGCGAATTACATAATGGAGATTGCCTTCTGCGTCGTAATCTTCGCTCTCGATGCCGGTCACCATACTGCCTTGTACCACGCGCTGCAATATTTCGTGGAGCCTTGACGCCGCCGCGCCGCGAAACACCTTCTCATAGAAGGGGCGGAACAGCACCTCTTGCTTGGTGTAGCCGTAGAGCTGTTGCGCCGCGAGGTTCCACTCATGCACTGTGCCGTCCATATCCACAGTGAAGCAGGCGACGGGCACATTCTCAAAAAGTTCTGAGAATCGGCGGTTGGCATGCTCCACGCGTTGGTACGAGAGTTGCAGGTTCTCGTTCTGGTTCTGGAGCTCCTCGTTGAGGTCTTGCAGTTGCTGTTTTTGGAGTTGGAGCGTCGCTTCGGCTTGCAGGATTCGTTCGGCGACGCGCAGGTTCGCCTGCAGCTCTGCCACATCGAGCGGTTTGCTCAAAAATGCGTCCGCGCCTGCTTCCAGCGCTTCGAGCTTGTCCTCTTTTTGCCCGCGCGCGGTCAGCATAGCGATATAGACATATCGGTCGGTTGTGTGTTGGCGGATGGCGCGGCACAGGTCTAAGCCGCTCATGTGGGGCATCTCCCAGTCGGTGATGACGATGGGGGTCGGCTCCGCTTGGAATGCCTGCCACGCCTGCAGACCGTCGTGGGCTGCGACGATCTCGTAGTTCAGCGCCTTCAGGTTGCGCTCCAGCACTTTCAGCGCGACCGCATTATCCTCCGCTATCAATACTCGCATGGTTCCACCAGCCTCCGCATGGGGGTTATTCCACACTTGCGCTATTTCCCAATACAGAAATCGCGGAAGATGCGGTGGATGAGCTCCTCGTCGGCGGTTGCGCCTGTAATCGCGCCGAGTTCGAGCCATGCGCTACGCAAGTCCACCGCCACGAGGTCGGGCGGTAGATGCATCTGGAGCGATTCGAGCGCGTGTTTCAGGTGTTGCTGTGCCTGTTGCACGGCGTAGATGTGTCGTGTGTGGGTGAGCGTCGCCGTCTCCTCGCCCACGCGCGACAGCTGCAACGCTCGCAAGATGGCTTGTTTGAGCGCGTCTATCCCCTCGCCCGTGAGCGCGGAGATGGACACCGTTTCGGCGGTCGGGTGCGTCTCCAACAGCTCGGGCGCAGGGGATGACGCGCATAAGTCCACCTTGTTGCCTACCAGCACCTTCGGGGTATCGGCGGGTAGGGTGCGCAGTAGCCGTCTATCGGCTTCGCGGTCGGGCATAGTGAGGTCGTAGACGAATAAGATGAGGTCGGCATGTTCAGCGGCGCGTCGGGCGCGTTCGATGCCCAGCTGCTCCACCACATCGGCGCTCTCGCGCAAGCCTGCCGTGTCCATGATGGTTACTGGCAAGCCCTCAATCAGAAAGCTTTCTTCGATGGCGTCGCGCGTGGTGCCGGGAATGTCCGTTACAATCGCGCGCGCCTCGCCGAGTAGCGCGTTCAGCAGCGATGATTTGCCCACATTGGGGCGTCCCACGATTGCCACGCGCGCGCCCTCGCGCAGGATACGCCCTGTGCGTGCATCTTTCAACAGGGCGTCGAGCTGCTCGATGAGTGTTTGGATGGGGAGCGCAAGCGCGTCGGGGTTCACCTCGCCAATCTCTTCGGAGAAGTCGAGGTGCGCTTCCACCTGAGCGACGATAGCGAGCAGCGCGTCGCTGAGGCGTTGCACTTGTTGCGAGAGTTTGCCTGTGTGGAGGGCGAGTGCGCTGCGCAGTTGCGCGTCGGAGCGGGCGCGTATCAGGTCGGCGACGGCTTCCGCCTGCGCGAGGTCTAACTTGCCGTTGAGGAATGCGCGCAAGGTGAACTCGCCTGGTTCGGCGGGGCGCGCCCCGTGGCGACATAGCACATCCAGCACGCGCCGCAGCAGGTATGGGCTGCCGTGGCAGTGTAGCTCGGCGACCTCCTCGCCTGTGTAGCTGCGCGGCGCGAAGAACGGAATCAGCAACGCGCGGTCGAGAACCTCGTTTGTATCGGGGTCAACGACTGCGCCGTAGTAGACGCGGTGGCTTTGCAGGGGTTGGCGACCGCGCCGTTGGAAGACGCGCTCGGTCAGGGCAATCGCTCCTGCGCCGCTCAGTCGCACGATTCCCACCGCGCCCTCGCCCGCAGGCGTCGCTATCGCCGCGATGATATCGGTGCGCATCGAGGTGGAGTGTACCTGCAAAGAGGCGTTCGTGGAAAACACTTTTGAAGAAGTGTTCCAACCTTGCAGTTTGCCCCCTGTTGAATTCAAAAAATGAGCCCTTTTCAGCATTCTTCTCGTTCAAGCAGTTTAGAAGCAGTCTTGTTGCGGTAAGGTATACTCAGCAGTGGATTTGGGAGCACGCTATGCGAGAGAGCCGGCTGCGCAGGAGAGCGGATAGGAATGTAGAAACTGTGGAGCGCGAACTGAGCGGCATTACAGAGGAAGCTCAAGCCGTTGCAAGCGACACAGATTTATGTTTACTCATCTGCGAGTCGCTCAAACAGCACGGCTATCAAGTAAAAACTGAAGGCTTGGCATTAGTGTCTCGTGACAAAGCTGCGCTCCGTCAGTTGCACGCGCCTTCAGTGCAAGCCGAGCGAGAACGCGCCATGAAAGCTCTTGCTCCGTATGAAGACCAGCTGTTGCACTTTATCGCCAACGGCGACGAGGTGCAACCGCGCCTGATTCGCCCTGTTCTTGTACCTGTTGAGCCAGACACCCAATATGCGCGCCTGTTTCGGTACGCCAGTCTGCACTGGAGCATCCCGATTTCCAACGGCTACGGCAGACGGCTCCGCTTTCTTCTGATGGACGAGAGCAACGACAAACTCATCGGGATTTTAGGATTTGCGGACCCCGTGTTCAGTTTAGGAGCGCGCGATTCTTGGGTGGGCTGGAACTTTGAGCAGCGCAAGCAGCGACTCTGCTATGTGATGGACGCCTATGTGTTAGGAGCGGCGCCTCCCTATTCGTGTTTGTTGATGGGTAAGTTCGTGGCGATGGCGGCAACCAGTCGGGAGCTCGTGGACGCTTTTCGCGAGCGCTACTCAGGGCGACAGACCGTCCTCCGCCAGCGCGTGCAATTGGGTGAGTTGGCGCTGATTACCACGATGTCCGCGCTGGGGCGTTCCTCAATCTACAATCGCCTCAAGTTCCGCGATCGTCCACTTTTGATTAGTGTGGGATACACGGTAGGATGGGGAACCTTCCATTTCACCAACGGGGTTTACGAGCAGATTTTAGCGTTCGCGCGTAAGCACTGTGAAGGCACAGCTAAAGCGGAGGGGTGGGGTGGAGGCAAGTTTCGTAATCGTCAGGAGGTTGTGCGCAAGTGCCTAATCCAGTTGGGACTTCCGACGCGCTGGATGCGTCATCAGGTGCGTCGCGAGATTTTCGTCGCGCCGCTGGCAGCCAACACCCGCGAGTTTTTACGGGGTGAAGAAGATACTTTGGACTATTGGAACGAGACAACGGCAAACTACTTTGAGTTTTTCCGCGAGCGTTGGCTGTTGCCGCGCGCCGCGCGCGACGAATCGTACAAGGCGTTTCACCGCGAGGAGTGGCGACTATGGCAGAAATAGGCGCTAAGGAGCAGCTGTTCGGCGACTTGCCAGACGCACTGGTAAAGGAGCTGCTGTCCCAGACTTTGCCTGTTGCAGGCGCTCTCCAGCAGCATATCGAACAGATGCGAGAGCAGCGCAACGCACTGCGCGAACATGCACTGCAGAAAGGCGTCGTGAAGCGCAAAGCTGATCTGGATGCGGCTCGCGAGCCAAGCGTTGTGGGAATCGATGGCTCTTATCAGATTCACCGCCTGACGGCGTTTGACTTGTGCGCAGCCGCAGCAGTCGCTGTGGAAGGCACTGTGAACGAGGCACTTCGACGCTGGCCTGAACCGCACCACCGCATTTGGGTCGGGGGAGTCCCCCACCAAGGGCAGCCTGCAAGCGTGCTGAAAGGTCTGATGACCAGCATGGAATTAGAGCTGGCAGCCGAAGCACCCCACGACCTCATCTTGCTGGATGGCTCATTTGCGTCGCTGATTATCGCCATCAATCAAGGCGTTTCTCAGCTCACTCAGGCAGATCGCTCGCTTGCAGAACCCTTGAAAACTCGGTGGAATAGTGGGCTACATCATCAGATACTGCAGCTGTTGGAAAGCGATCGCGCGGTTGCCGTCCCGAAGTTTACATCTCGCAACGAACTCGTCTCGCATCTCGAACTCTCAACTTCTTGGAACGCCGACGGCAAGACCCTTGCTACGCTGATTCTGGAGCCAGGTGAATACACCCAACCACTTGATATCAGCGCGCCGCCGTCGCCCTACCACTTGCCAGAACCTGCAGACAACAACAAATTGAACCAAGCGATGAAGAACCTGCGTGTCATCTATTTCCGCCCCTATGGCTGGACAGCAGCAGTCCGTTTGGAGGTTCCCAACAGGACTGCCAAAAGCAACACACGACTGGCGATTGTACTTGAAGGCATCCAGCGTCAGGTTTTCTCACCGGCTGTGCGCGAGCCGTACCCGCTTTTTCTGGCAGACCAGATGGTAGGAAGTCTCGCAGCGGGTATAAAAGTAGCAGAGCAAACAATTGCTCAACAGATTGTAAGCAAATCGGTCGATGTCGAAACCACCCTGCTGTTTCTGCAGAACTATCGCACTGAAAGCGGAAGAGGTGATGTCGAATGACGCTACCGCAAAACACACAGTACATAGGGGTAGTAGGTAGCCCTTCCACTAACACTGAGCTGACCATCGATCTATTGATGGAGGCTACTGAAGAGCGCGTGGTAGGTGCACTGGTGGGGTTCAACGCGACTCAAGACGGCAGACCCATCACTACTGTGGGACAGATTGTTAGCGTGGAGCTGCGCAATCGCTGGCATGAAGACTCGGTCTTCCGAAATCTAATCAAGCGCACAGGCGAAATACCCCCTATTACCAATCGTCAGGATACGCGCATAGCGTCGCTGGTCGTCGGGGCTACTTTTAGCGAGCGCGATAACAGATACGAACCCGATGTGCTGGGCATCGTGCCTCCTACTGGCACGCGCATCTTTCGGGTGAACCAACAAATCTTGGATGAACTTTTGCGTATGTACCAAAACGAGATTTTCTACTTGGGGAAAGCTTATGGGAACGAGGTGATGCTCCCTATGTGGTTCAAACACTTCGGGAGTGGGCAAGCCGGAGCAGGAGAAGCCTACCATCTCGGTATCTTCGGTAAGACTGGCTCGGGAAAGTCGGGACTTGCAAAGATGATCCTGCTTGCCTACGCACGCCATAGTAAGATGGGAATCTTGGTAATCGACCCGCAAGGTGAATTCTCGCTCGAACTGGAAGGGCGGTCTGTTGGTCAGCAAGGATTAGCGATGAAGCAGGTACTCAGTGAAATGAAGCGTGAAGTGAATCTCTACAAAATCTCGAATATCCAACTGGACGAGTGGGAACTGTTCGAGGAGCTGCTCGTTTCGCTGAAGTTCACAGAGCAGCTCGGCATTCCTGCTACTTCTATGGATAACTCGCGTCGCGCCGCCGAGGTTATCCGAAATGCACTTCAAGGCACGCACCGACTGGACAGTATCATTAGCATAGACATCTTGAAAGAAGCATTGGAAAGTGTCAAGGAAGACAGAAACGCAGAATATATCTACTCTTCGCGCAGTCGTAAGGAGCAGCTACAGAATCGTGTGAAGGAGTTACTGAACGAGAGTAATCTTAACCAGCTCCACGAACAGCACTGGGCGCGAATAGCTAATCTGTTCGCTTCGGGTCCTAATCAAAAAAAACTGTACAGCATCGTCGATAGCCTAATTGCGGACTCGCGTAGCGAACAAGCGTCTCCTCTGGTAGTCATCGACATTTCACAGAGCGGAAATCCGGGCTTTTGGTCGGAAGGACTGCAAAATCGTATACTCCGCAAACTACTCAGTGTACTAATTATCCGTTCTCAGGACTCCTTGAAGAACAGCACAACAGCGAATGTGCTGGTTATGTTAGATGAGGCGCATCGGTATGCGCCCAGCGGCTCGATAGAGCGGGGCACACAAGTCGATGAATTGCGCACCCAGTTACGAACCGCTGTGCGAGAAACACGCAAATATGGAGTTGGATGGTGCTTCATTAGTCAGACGCTGGGCGGGTTGGACACGGAGATTGTCCAGCAGCTACGCATCCTCTTTTTCGGATTCGGCTTGGCGTTGGGCGAGGAGTTTCGGCGACTGCGCGAGTTCATAGGCGGGGATGACCGCGCTATGGATTTATATCAGTCGTTTCGCGACCCGCAAAGCTTTCCACGCCGAGAACTGCGTGAGTTTCCATTTATGGCGGTCGGTCCCGTTTCGCCTTTATCATTCAGCGGGCGTCCCCTTTTCTTCAACGCGTTCACCGACCCTGACGAGTTTGTTCAAGTCAATCGGTTGAGGCAGCAGTTTTCGCTCCTAACCGAGTGAGACGAGGGTAGCACTCGCCTATCGGGTGTCACGCCTGCACGGGCACAGGTTCGCGACGCTTGACCGACTCGTAGCCTGCAATCGCCACAGCCGCTGCGCGGTAGCCGTCCTCGCCCGTTGCCAGCATCTGCCGCTCTGCGCCTGCCACGACACGCAGGAACTCGTCCACCATCAGATAGTCGATGTCGTCGCCCCAGAAGACCTGCTTGATGCGTCCCGCGCGGTCGTCATAGTGAACCAAGTGCTGGGCAAACATATCCATCTCAATAATCCCGCGCGTGCCAATCGCCGCGAGGGTCACATCGCCCCAAGTGGGGAAGGTCTTCGGGCGCGACCAGCTCGAATCGAGCGTAGCAAACACGCCGTTCTGCAGGGTCATCGTGAGCATGGCGGTGTCGTCGAACGCGCCGTGGAACATATTGTTGCCTGTTTCGGCGTAGACTTCGGCGATTTCCTGTCCTGTAAGCAGGCGTATAAGGTCGGCGACATGCACGGTGTGGTCCATCATCGCGCCGCCGCCTGCGAGTTCAGGGTCGTTAAACCAGCCGCCGGGGTTGGAGCCGCGATTGGTGCCGCGCAGGGCGAGCAGCTCGCCAATCGCGCCAGATTCCAGCGTGCGCATCATCTGCTGGAAGGCGGGGCTGAATCGGCATGGGAAGGCAGTGAACAGGTGGACGCCTGCGCCGTGCGCCGCCGCCAGCATCGCTTTGCCGTCGTCTGGCTTGGTCATCAGCGGCTTCTCGCACAGGATGTGCTTGCCCGCCGCCGCCGCCATCTGCGCGAGTGAGGCGTGCCGCGCGTTCTCCGAGCAGATAATCACCGCCTGAACCTCCGACGCCAGCAGGGATTCATAACTGTCGAACGCATGGGTTTCGAACGCTTGCGCCTTCGCTTGGGCGCGGGCAGCGTCGTGGTCGGCAATCCCCACCAACTCAGCGTTCGGGTTCGCCTTTAGGCAGTGCGCATAGCTGTCGGCGTGTAGGTGCGCGAAGCTCATAATGCCTACTTTTACTTTCATAGTGCAATAGCCCTCCCTGTCTGTGCCGATTCGATAGCGGCGAGCGCGAGACGCACAGCGTTGTAGCCGTCCTCAACGGTGATTTCGGGCGTCTGTCCGTTTTGCACGCAGTCCACAAAGTGGCGCAGTTCGAGATAGTAAGGGTTCTGCGCGGCGGGGCTTTCGGGCACTTGCACGCCGCCGCCTGTGCCTTCGTCGGAGCGCGTGGCAATCTGCAGGGCAATCTGGCGCGTCGAGTCGTATTCCAGCATGCCCGAGTCGCCACAGACCTCGAAGTTCACCTTGAAGCCGCCGGGGTCGCACCAAGTGCCCTCGACATGTCCCACTGCGCCGTTTTTGAACTTGAGCGTGACGAGCGTGTAGTCGAGGTGGGTGAGGTTGCGGAAGGTGAGCGCCTTGGCGTAGACGCGCTCCACTGCGCCCAGCGTCCAGAGCAACCAGTCGAGGTCGTGGATGATGAGGTCTAAAATCACGCCGCCGCTTTTGCTGAAGTCGGCGTACCAGTCGCTTTTGGCGCGTGGGAAGTCGCCGCCGCGTCGCATGCGCACGGCAGCAATCGCCCCCAGCGCGCCGCTGCGCACCAACTGATGCGCCGTTCGGTATTCGGGGAAGAAGCGCAGCACATGCGCGGGCATAAACGGCGTGTTGCGCTGCTTCACGGCGTTCACGATACGCTCGCAGTCTTCGAGAGTGCGTGCGAGCGGCTTCTCGCACACCACCGCCTTGCCTGCCTCTATCGCGGGCAGGGCATATTCCGCATGGCGATAGGTGGGCGTGCAGATATCAATCACTTCGCAGTGATCAAGCAAATCATTCAGACTCTCTGCGACGCGCACGCTGTATTTCTGGGCGAACGCCTGCGCCCGCTCGGCGTGGTGGTCGTACACAGCGGCGACCTCCACATCGGGCATTGCGCGGTAGGCGTCTATATGCTGCGCGCCCATCGTGCCCAAACCGATAATGCCGACTCTGGTCATGGCGGGTTTCTATTTCGCGGCGTCGTGCCAGTTTCCTGCTCTCTAAAAAGCCGCTTGGCTCGCCAAAATTAGCAGTATGAGCCAAGGCGAGGTGCTGGAGTTGGGGCGTCAGGCGATGCTGGTGGGGTTGCAGGTCGCGTTGCCTATCCTCGTCACGGCGCTGCTGATTGGGCTGATGGTGAGCGTCTTTCAAGCCGTGACGCAGATTCAGGAGATGACCCTGCAGTTCATTCCGAAGATGATAGGCGTCGGCTTGGTGATGCTGTTTGCGGGCGGCTGGATGCTGATGCGTATTGTGGAGTTCACACGGCAGGTGTTCACCAACCTGCCGCCGTAAGCGTATGGCTCTGGATTTGGCGTGGTTTTGGGCGTTTTTGGCGGCGTTTGTGCGGGCGTCGGGGCTGGCGTTAGTGGCGCCTGTGTTCGGCAGTCGGCTGGTTCCTGCGCCGATACGGGTGGGGCTATCGGCAGTGATGGCGTTGGCGCTCGCGCCTGTGATTCAGCCTCACATCGGCGCGCCGCCAACGGAGTGGGCGTCGCTGCTGGCGCGATTGGTTCTCGAGGCGTTGATTGGCTTAGCGATGGGCTACGGGGTGAGCTTGATTATCGGCGCGGCGGTGATGGCGGGCGAGGTGCTGGATACGATGATGGGTTTCAACCTTATGCAGGTGCTGAACCCTGTCTCGTCGTTCCCCACGACGCTGCTGGCTCAATTTCACTATATGCTGGCGATGACGCTCTTCGCGCTGGTGAACGGGCACTATTGGCTGCTGTTGGCGTTGGCGCGGAGTTTTGAGGCGGGCGCGGAGCTGAGCAGTCTCAGTGTGTGGGCGGACGGCAGTTTGGCGACGGCGACGCGGTTGGGCGGCGAGGTGATGATGCTCTGCGTGCAGATTGCCGCGCCTGCAGGCGGCGTGCTGCTGGTGGTAGACGGCGCGATGGCGGCGGTCTCGCGCGCTGTGCCACAAATCCCCGTGTGGCTGATTGGCATGCCCGCGAAAATCGCGGTCGGCGTCGTCGCGTTGGGAGCCAGCCTCCCTGCGCTGGTCGGCTTGAGCGCGCGCATGACCGAGCTTAGCGTCCGATACCTTGAGAATATCTTGCGCTTGCTGGGTGTGTAATCACTTCACGATCACATACGGGCGCATGTTCTCCAGTCGTTTCGGTCCGATGCCCGATACCTCCAGCAGCTCCTCCACCGAGTGGAACCGCCCGTGTGCGCGTCGGTAGTCCACAATCCGCTGCGCCAGCACGGGACCGATGCCCGGAATCGCCTCCAGCTGCTCGGCGGTAGCCGTGTTGAGGTCTATTGGGAAGCGTGGGGCGGTGGATTGGGGCGTTTCGGCGCGCGGTGTGCGGGGCGCGTCGGGTTTGTGGGCGATGGCGGGCGTCGGCGGCGTCTCGCCCTTGCGCGGCACATAGATTTTCTGACCGTCGGATATTGGTTCAGCGAGGTTGAGCGCGTCCAAGTCGGCGTTCTCTCGCGCGCCGCCTGCCAGGCGAATCGCGTCGTCCACACGGCTGCCGAGACTGAGCCTGTACACGCCTGACTGTCTGACCGCGCCTGCCACATGCACGGCAATCTCTTCTGGGGGCGGCGGCTCGGCAGGGGATGTTATCAGCGGTTCAGGCGTGCTGAGGTCGATTACTTCCACTAAATTGCCGTGCCCATAGGCGGTTGCGCGCGCAGGCGTCGCGTCGCCGTCGCGTCCCCAGCCGTAGCCCAACAACCCTGCCAACACCACCGACGCCACATAGACGCCCATCAGCGTCGCCTTCTCCTTCTGCTCCAGCTTCTCCCAGATGGAATACATCAAACGCCTCCCGTGCGGTGGGTAGTTCGCTTCGTTGGGAGGCGTTCCTGCTAATAAAGTTGGGGAGAGCCTGTATCTGTGTGCTTA
>CALGZO010000283.1 GCA_937934465.1 uncultured Fimbriimonadales bacterium
TGGTACGCAGGCGTCTACAAGCCCGTCGCTGAGTTGTGCTGGTTTGAACCTAGGCCGCCGTTCGACTGAGTTTTCCTTGTGCTGGCGACGCACGCAGGTGTGACGGCTTTCCCGCTATTGCACCTGTTTAGCACAGTGCCAGCGTCTCAAGTGTAATTCCGCGCGCTATGCCAAGCGACTACTTGCCGTTGCTCATACTTTTCATTATCGCGGCGGTTGTCGCCGCGGCGATAGCGGGCACGGCGAAGCAATCGCCCCCGTCTTCGTGGCTGCGCGGGTTGGGCGCGGTGGCGTGCCCTGCGCGGCAGGCAAGCCGTCGGGGTTAATGCGATTGGAGGATTAGGGCTGTGCGGGGGGCGTTGGCGATTGGAGTGGGCAGCTCCCCCCGCGGTGTAGGCAATTATACCGCCGTTTGATTGGGGTACTATCTATGTATGCGAGCGGTTCGTATCCATGCGTTTGGCGGCGCGGAGCAACTGATTTACGAGGAGAGCGTGCCTGAACCTGAAGTGGGCGCAGGCGAAGTGAAGGTGCGCGTGCGTGCGTGCGCCCTGAACCACTTAGACATCTGGGTGCGCAATGGCATCCCCGCCTACAAGACGCCCCTGCCACACATTTTGGGCAGCGACATCGCAGGCGAAGTGGCGGAGGTAGGCGAAGGCGTGCGCGGCTGGGGCGTAGGCGACACAGTGATTCTGTATCCGATAGTGTCGTGTGGCAAGTGCCGATTCTGCAAGATGGGGCGCGAGAATCTGTGTCAGGAGGTGCAGGTGATAGGCGCACACTGTGCAGGCGGCTACGCGGAGTATATCGTCGTGCCCGAACGCAACCTGCTCCACAAACCCGCCAACCTGAGTTTTGAGGCGGCGGCGGCGTTCCCGCTGGTGTTCCTGACCGCGTGGCATATGCTGATTGCCAAAGCCCGCCTGCAGCCGGGCGAATGGGTGCTGGTGATGGGCGGCGGCAGCGGCGTGGGCAGCGCGGCTATCCAAATCGCGAAACTGCGCGGCGCACTGGTGATTGCTACCGCTGGCAACGAGGCGAAACTGGAGCGATGCCGCGCACTCGGCGCAGACTTCACCGTCAACCACAGCGACCCCGAATGGCACAAGCAAGTGCGCGCCGCCACCGAAGGCGAGGGCGTCGATGTGGTGTTCGAACATGTCGGGCAGGCGGTGTTCGACGCTTGCATCCGCCTGCTCAATAAGGGAGGACGACTGGTCACCTGTGGCGCGACCACTGGCGGCGCAGCGCAGTTCGATATCCGCTATGTGTTCAGCCGCGAGCTGGAGATTCTGGGAACCTACATCGGCACACGCGCCGAGCTGGAGCAACTGTTGCCTCACATGGTTTCGGGCAGGCTGCAGCCCATCGTCGACAGCGTGTTCGACCTGCGCGAGGCGCGCGCCGCCCACGAGAAACTGGAGCGCCGCGACTTCTTCGGCAAAATCGTCCTGCATATCCCCTAACGAGGCGCACGATGACTCCCAACCTCAACATCCGCTGGTTAGACCCCACTGCCGTCGTGATTGAGCGCATGCCCGACAGCGTGGCGGTGCGCATCCGCCTGCCCAACGGCGAGGTGTATGAAGATGTGCAGTTCGCGCGGGCGTTCCCCCTCTCGCACGCGCAGGGCTATGTGAGCGTGCTGAAACGCGAGGAACGCGACAAACTCGTCGAGGTGGGGATGTTCCGCACGCTGGAGGGTATGCCCGAACCCTCACGGCAGATTCTGGAAGAGGAGTTAGACCGACGCTACTTCACGCCCACCATCACGAAAATCCACGCGCTCACCGAAGAGTACGGGCAACACCGCTGGGAAGTGGAGACTGATCGCGGCGAGCGCGTGTTCTATGTGCGCAACTGGCGCGACAATGTGCATGAACTCTCGCCCGTGCGCTACCTCATCGTGGCGATTGACGGCAGCCGCTACGAAATCCAAGACATCGACGCGCTCGACGCCCAAAGCCGCGCGTGGCTCGATAAACTCGGCTGACCGCGCGACTTTGGGTATCCTATAGGGGGGCGGGCGGAGACGGAGTACGGAGGTTCAACGATGCAGAACACTTTAGAAACGCTCAAAAACTTTCAGTCGGAGCGATACCTAACGACAAGTTTGTACCTGAGTTTGACGCCAGAGGAGCGCGCAGCGCGCCCGCCGATGTATCGCACGCGCCTCAAAACCTTAGTGAACCAACTTAGCCACTGGCTCGACGACCATCCGATGTCGGCGCAGGCGCGCGAATCGGTGCGTCAGGATTTCCAACGACTGGAATCGTATATCGAGGAGCCGTCGCACCTGCTGGGCGAGCACTCGCTGCCAGTGCGCGGTATCGCGGCGTTCGCATGCTCGGGCGAGGGGCTGTTCCAAACCGTGCTGCTGCCCTATGTGGAGCGCAACACGCTGGTCGTCGACCAGACGCCCTATGTGCGACGCCTCTTCGCCGTCGAAGCCGACTTCGGCGTGAACCTTGTCGCCGTGTTCGACAACCGCGACGCCTACTTCTACCAAGTGGATATTCACGGGATCCAGCCGCTGGACGCCTTCAGCTTCATCAGCGACCGCGAGGTGCAGCCTCCGGGCGTTCACGGCGTGCGCACGCCCAGCGGCATCACGGCGCAGCACGGCGTCGGCGAACGCAATATCCAGATGCTCAAACAGCACGAGCAACACCAGCACCTGCGCAAAATCGCCGAGACCATCCGCGAGCTGCGCCGCGCCCACCCGTTCGACCGACTCATCATCGCTGCGCCTGACGAACTCGCCAACGCCTTCCCCAGCTACCTGCACGATTATGTGCGCCGCGCCTACGCTGGCAGGATTCAGGCGCACGATAAGATGCCCATCAACCAAATCTACGAGCGCGTGCTCGATCGGCTGACGGCGTTAGACCTGGAAGGCGAGGCGGGCTTGCTGAACGCGCTGAACGAGGCAACGCCCTCGCTGAAAGCCGTTGGACTGCCCGCCGTGCTGCGCGCCTTAGAGTGGGGCAATGTGCGCGTGCTGCTCTACGACACGGAGTTCACGCACCCAGGCGTCGTGTTCTACCCCTCGAAACTGATAGGCATTGACCCCAACGCCGCGCCTGAAGGCACGGTCTCCGTGTGGAAGATGCCCGATATTGTGGACACTGTGCTGGAGCGTGCGTTGGAGCAGGGCGCACAGGTGGAGGCGGTGCATGGCGACGCGCGCGCTCAGATTCAAGGCGTGAGCGCGCTGCTGCGCTACCCGATGAGCGAGTCGGTATGATACGCATCGGCGTCGTCGGCGCGACAGGCTACACGGGCGGCGAGCTGGCGCGCTTGCTCAGTGGGCATCCGCGCGCACAGATTACCGCGCTGGTCTCGCGCTCGGAGGCGGGCAAGCCCATCGCAACTGTGTTGCCTCATCTGCAGGGACTGTCGCTGCCGACGCTGAGCGGCTATGACCCCGACGCGCTCGCGGCTCAGTGCGAGATTGTCTTTCTGGCAGGTGAAACGGGCTTTGCGATGGACCATGCGCCCGAACTGCTGTCGCGCGGGCTGAAGGTGATCGACCTCTCCGCCGATTTCCGCCTCAAAAGCCCTGCCGACTTCGCCGAATGGTACGGCAAGCCGCACACAGCCCCCGAGCTGCTGCAAGAGGCGTTGTACGGGCTGCCCGAGCTCGCGCCTGCTGACGCCTACAGCAGAGCTCGGCTGATTGCGAACCCCGGCTGCTACCCCACTGCGGCGGGGCTGGCGCTCGCGCCCCTGATACAAGCAGGGCTGGCGGAACCCCAACGCGTCATCATCGACGCCAAGTCGGGCGTGTCGGGCGCAGGACGCTCGCGAATCAGCGTGGAGTACCTCTTCACCGAGCTGGACGAGAACTTCAAAGCCTACGGCGTGGAGCGACACCGCCACACGCCCGAAATCGAGCAGACGCTCAGCCATCTGTGCGGGCAACCTGTGCGCGTGCGCTTCACGCCCCACCTGGCTCCGATGACGCGCGGCATCCTCTGCACCGCCTACGCCCCACTGACGCAGCCAATCCGCGCGGAACGCCTACACGCGCTCTATGCCGATTACTACGCCCGTCAGCCGTTTGTCATCGTGCGTCCACTGGGTGAATACCCCGCCACGCGCGAAGTGTACGGCTCCAACCGCTGCGACATCGGGCTGACCGTCGACTCACGCACGCAAACGGCTGTGATTATCAGCGCAATAGACAACCTCGTCAAAGGCGCGGCAGGGCAAGCCATTCAGAACATGAACCTGATGTTCGGATTGGACGCGACCACAGGGCTGCCGATTGCGGGCGTTCTGCCCTGAGCGGCTCAAGGCTGTGCGCACGGACGCTATCCGATTCTATGCTCGCCTGCGCCGTACTCCGTTTCGCCCAGCACGGCGGTGTAGCCCTCTGGCACAGTGATATGCCCGCGCACGCCCCCGTCGGACTGCTCCAGCGCGAATCGGAGCACGCCCTCGGGCAGGGGTAGCGCGCCATACGCCCAACGCAGGTCGCCTAAGAACGGGTTCAAGGCGAACCGTTTCCAGCTTGGCGCCAACGGCGACGCGCCCAGCACCGTGATAGGCAGGAAGTAGGCGGGCGCAGCGCTCCACGCATGGCAGTGGCTGCGCGTGAAGAACTCGGTCGTGTGCGCTTGCAGGGGACTGCTCACACGCTCGCCGTTGAACTGCTCCCAGCAAGCGACTGCGCCCATCGCCAGCATGTAGCCCCAATCCGCGCGGATACGCTCCAAAATCGCCTGACGGCGGTTCAAGCTGTATAGCGTCTCCAGCAGGAACGCGGTCATAAACGGGCTGCCAATCTGCACGAAGCCTTCGGGCGGGTGTTCCAGATACCCTTCCAGAATCGCGCGTCGTTCAGGCGTGGGCACATCGCATAGCAGCGCAACCACTTGGGTCTGGATGCTGAACACAGAGCTTTGCGAGCCGTCGCGCTTGAGGCAATCGGTGTAGGCGCGTTGGGCGTCGTTCCACAGGCGCGCGTTGATAGCCGTGCGCAACTCGCTCGCCCACGCACGCCAAGTGGTCGCCAAGCTCGGCTCGCCCAGCGCGTCGGCGAGCTTGGCTGTATCGTCCCACACGCGCGCCAGCCACATATTCTGATGGCTCACCACGCCCTCGCTCGGCGTGTCCATCGGCGCCCAGTCGAGCATGTTCCACGCCGTGATTTCCAGCAAGCCGTCCGAGTTCAGATACTGTTCGTGCAGGGTTTGGTTCTGCTGCGCGATGTAGGGGAACACTGTGCGCACGAACTCCATGTCGCCCGTGAAGAGGTAATGCTCGTAGCAGGCGATTGCCCACAGCAGCGACCACGCCGTGAGGATGTTGGGCCACGCGCTGGGCACTTGACTCTCCACCAGCGGCGATTGCCTGAGCGATTCGGCGGCGAGTATCAAGCATCGCCGTGCGAGCGCGTAATCGCCGAAGCCCGTGTAGGCGAAGAGCGCCTCGTTGCGGGCGTCGCCCACCCAGAAGGTCTGCTCGTAGGTCGGGCAGTCAATAAAAGTATCCTCGCTGCACAGGCGCACCGTCTCGCGCGAGAGTTCGTAAATCTGGTTCAGCAGCGGGTCGGAGCAGACGAACGCGCCGCGATTCTCGTAAGGGTAGACGCTGTGCAAGCAGGTGACGCGACGCAGGCGCACAGGCTCCGTCGCGCCGTCGGGGAAACGCATCGTGAGCGTGGCGTACCGAAAGCCGCGCTTGACCACGCTGAAGAACCGCTGCCAACCCCGCCGCGTGATGTACCGAAAAGTGTTGTTTAAATCAACCGTCCACTGCACCCGATCGGGAGCGACAGGGTCTACATACTCGAAGCCGTTGAAGTCGATTATCACGCCCGGCGGCGCTTCGAGTTCCAGCTCCACATAGCCGTACACTTCGCGCTGCCAATCGAGTCGCAGCTCCACATCGCCCGTCTGCGCGGGGTGAACCACTGTGTAGTCGTCGACGGTGTGGATGCAGGCGTAGGAATGCTCGACGCGAGGCGTTTCGGGGGTGGGCGTGCTGCGCGTGGTGAGGGCGAACACGGGCGCGCGGGCGATATGCATCGGATCGAAACTGCGCGCCTTGAGGTGATGGCGCAGGTCGCTCACGGCGCGGGCGGCGCGGGCTTGCTCGTAGCCCTCAATATCGCCATTGAACGGTCCAATCACAATCCATGGGTAGTCGGCGCGTTCCATCAGAGGGTTGAGGAACTGCACAGGCGCGTCGGCGGGCGCACTGACGACGATGTAGCGGAACCAGTCGTGATACCAGCGCGAGACATCGAGGGTCAGCAAGTTCGAGCCTGCCTGCAGGTGCAATCTGTGTATCCCGTCCACGCGCGGGGCGACCTCGCCGTTCAGACGCACTTCCGTCTCAAGCAGTCCGTGATGCACATCGTCGATGTAGAGCGTGCAGGGCGCGTCGGCGCGGATTTCAGTCGCCACGATGCCCGATAGCACGCGCGGGCTTGCCGAGAGGTCGTCAGGCGCGAGGTAGGGCTTGAGATCGAACGCCCACGCAGCCAGCGGCGGCTGTACCACCCGTGCGCGCTCGATGACTTTCGGCTGGATTGGCTCCAGCGTGAGGAACGGGATGGGACGGGGCAGCAGCTCGCCCCACGGCGCGCAGCCTGCCTCGCCAATCTCGACCGCCTCGTTCCACTCGTAATCGTCGTAGCGAGGGAGCGTCCAGTCGCCCATCGCGCGTCGGGCGTCGTAAAGCTCATCGAACCCCAGTTGGCACGACATCCGCGCCGTCGCCCGTTCAAACGCGGGGTGGGGCACATTCAGCCAGCTCGCGTCGGAAGCGGCTACCACCTTGCCGTCGCACTCGACCTGCGCAATCAGCCCGCCGCGCCCCCTGCCACGCACATAGTCGTTCTGAAATGTACCGATGCCATGATGATGCACCAGCACGGCAACGGCGTTTAACCCCTCGTGTGCGTACTGGGTCAGGTCGTGCAGGTCGTAGTACCACCGTCCGTAGAAGGCGCGTATGGGACCGTGCCCTATCAGCTCGCCGTTGAACCACAGGGTATAGCGGGTATCCGCGCTGAGGGCGACCAACACTTTGCTGAAGCCGCGACTCAGTTGGAACTCTTTGCGCACGCACCAGTAGAAGTTGCGCGGGGCAGGCTCGCCCGGCGACCAAATCCAACGCGCTCGCCAGTTCATAGACCAAGAACTTTCGCCCCACGCAAGGCGATTCCTGCTGAAAATCACCTTAACCATGCCTTAAGACTACAACACTTATAATTATCGTGTTCACCTATGTAAGGTGGAAGGAGATGGTAATGCAAAAACTCTGGGCTTTAGTGGCGCTGAGCCTGACGCTGGTAGGTCTACAGGCACAGCAGATTGTTGGCTCTTGGCAGTTCAGTGGCAACTTCAACGCACAAATAGGCGCGCCGATTATCCCGTTCGGCACAGGCGATTTCGAGAACGCGATTATCAACGGTGAACAGGCAAGCGTGTGGCGGTTTGATGCCGGCTCGTACCTGATTACCCCCAACGGTGCATGCCCCAACGGCGGCGGACAGCGACTGAACCAGTACACGCTGATTATGGATGTGCTGTTCCCGACAATTCCTGGTTTTACCGCCCTGCTGCAAACCAACCCCCTCAATAACGACGATGCAGACTGGTTCATCAATCCTTCGCGCGGGATGGGCGTTGCAGGCGACTATTTTGACCCGCTTAACCGCTTCCAGAACGGCGAGTGGCAGCGTGTCGTGGTCGTCATCGATACAACCTCGCCCTCAGGCAGCGACAACTGCATCTACCGCGTTTACATCAACGGCGCACTGCACAATATAGTGCAGCGTCCTTCGGGTTGGGGACGCGATGGGCGGTTCTCTCTGCAGAATGTAATCCTTATGTTTGCGGATGAAGACTTTGAAACCGCACCCGGCTGGATTAACAACCTACAAATGCGCAACTATGTGATGTCCGACGCCGAAGTCGCTGATTTGGGCGGTCCTACCGCTGGCAGTCTACCCCTCGTGTTCGGGGTTACGGGCTCGTGGAACTTCGACGATACCTTCGACGGACAGGTAGGCGCGACGGCGCAGATGGTGGGCGGCGGAGTATTCACCGACGAGGTGATTGGCGGTCAGAATGCGCGTGTGCTCTCGTTTGAGCGCAACACCTACCTACGAATTGAACATGGAATCGCCCCGAATGGCGGCGGCAGTCGCGTGAACCAGTACTCGGTGATTATGGACATCAAGTTTCCCGCAAACCGCACCACCTTCAACCCCTTCACCTCCCTGTTCCAAACAAACCCGAATCCGTTTGCGGACGACGGCGACTGCTTTATTAACGGCGCCAACGGCATCGGTATCAGCGGCGATTATGGCGACCCGACGAATGTGCGATTCACTGCAGGTGAATGGCAGCGCATTGCCCTCGTGATCGACCTCAACTCGCCTGCTACCAACGCGACCTACAAAAGCTATGTGAATGGCGTCCTCCAAAACCAAGTCCAACTGCCAGGCAGCTGGACCATCGATGGACGCTACGCGCTGCAAGAGACATTCCTCGTATTCGCCGACAATAACAGCGAGGTCGCCAGCGGCTACATCAACAGCCTCCAGTTACGCGACTATGCCATGACCGACGCGGAACTGGCAGCACTGGGCAGCCCAAGTGCGGCGGGTATCCCTATTCCTGTAGAAGGTGATGTGAACCGTGATGGATGCGTGGACGACTCCGATCTGCTGGCGGTGCTCTTCAACTTCGGCGCCAGCGACCCGTGCATCGCGCTGGAAGACCTGAACCGCGACGGCGTTGTGGACGACGCGGATCTCCTGGTTGTGCTGTTTAACTTCGGCGTGGGGTGCTAATTTAAGCTGCACCTCAAGAATACAGTCAGGAACACGCGCCCCCTCTCCGTAAACGGAGTGGGGGCTGCGCTTGTGCGAAGCACTTGTGCCGCCTCTCCGCTTGCGGCATACCATCCCGACTGAGCAAGGCGAATCGGCGTTATCAGCTCTGTACCCCCTCTCATCTTGACAACATCATACTCAAGTCAGGTATAATGAGTTGGCTCAAAAAATGGGAACTTATGCGCTGCAGCCGAAGTATCAATTGCTGTAGCAGCAGCGCGAATCAGCCAATAATAACCTTTGGAGGACACTGATTATGGGCAAGGTTGTAGGAATCGACTTAGGTACAACGAACTCGGTGATTGCCGTGCTGGAAGGCGGCGAGCCAGTGGTGATTCCGACGGCGGAGGGCGGACGC
>CALGZO010000284.1 GCA_937934465.1 uncultured Fimbriimonadales bacterium
TAGCCCGACTCGGTCGGCTCGCTGGTCTGGAACTTGTAGCCCAGATCGACGCTGAACCAGATATCCTCCGACGCTTGGCGCACGCTCTTCTTGCTGGGGTAGAAGATTCCTGCGTTCAGCGTGAACCCCTGCATAGCCGAATCCTGCGCAGAGGCAGTCGTGGTCAGCGCGAGCGTTCCCATCAGCGCCGCCGCTGCTAAGCACAATAGTCCCTTGTGCATCGTACAATACCCTCCTTGTGATGTGATGTGTGCTGTTCAGCCGTGTTCGAACAGCGTTGTAATTATACCCAATCCTTTTTCTATGGGATGGGCTTGGCTACCAGCAGAGGGGCGCGTTGGTCGATCCGCAGGTTCGCTCGCACACATTCACCACAGGCGTGTCGGGGATGCCGAAGTAGTCGCCAAAGCACTGCCCGTGCGGGTTGACCGTGTTGAACTCGCCCTCGTTTTTCGGGGTGCGCCCGTTCCATCTCGCCATGCTCATTCGGATAGGAAGGACAGGTCAGTATCTCCGCGCTCTTACGGTGGGGATGGAGCAGGTCAAACAGATGGACAATTAGCATGCCCTCGCCGCCAATCCTGCGCGGATACAGGCGGGTTCCAACGCTGCAGCAGCGTGGGCAGGGCGGTTAGTTATGGGTTCAGGTCGCAAGTTCATTCCGCTACCCCACTTGCGCCGACTCGCCTACAGTGTGAGCGGTTATCGCTGTTTGGTACACGCTGAGGATGCGGTCTACGACGGCGGGCACGGAGAGCAGTTCGCGCTTGCGGATGGCTTTTTGGCGCAGGGTTTCGCGTTCGTCAGCGTGGCGCGTAAGGTGGAGTACGGCTTCGATGAACGCTTCGGGCGTCGGCTCCACCACCAGCCCTGTTTGACCGTAGTCGACGGCTTCGGGCGCGCCGCCGCCGTTCGCCACGATGCACGGTAGCCCTGCCGCCTGCGCCTCGTCCAGCACCAGCCCCTGCGATTCCGTGACGGATGGGAACACGAACAAATCCGCCGCCAGCAGGTAGAGCGACACCTCGTCGCGCGGCACGGGACCTGTGAAATGCACCCACTCGGTCAGGTTGAGAGATTCTGTCTGCGCTTTCAGGTCGTCCAGCGCGGGACCAGGTCCCACCAGCCACAGGCGTGCGTTGGGGCAGCCGCGCACGATGTGAGGCATCGCGCGCAGCAGCACGCTCACATTCTTTTCGGGCGCCATGCGCCCCACATAAAGGAGCATCCACACATCGTCGGGGATACCCAGCCGAGTCCGCGCCTCCGCTTTGCTAATCTGTGGGAACGGCAGCACGGGGTTGCGGATGGGCGTGATGGGTTTGCGCACGCCGTACTTGCGCAATACCTCCGCGCCGATTTCGGAGGGCGTCATCACGGCGTCCACGCGCTCGTAGTACCGCCTGAGATGCCAGCGCAGCGCCCAGCGCGCCAGACTCTTGGGCACAATCGGCGGTACATAGTGGAGATACTCTTCGTAAAGCGTGTGGTAAGTGCTGACTATGGGGATACGCAGACGCCTTGCCCAGCTTGCGCCTGTCATTCCCGTGAAGAAGGGGGTATGGGTATGCGCCACATCGAAGCCCAGCGTGCGAAATTCGCGCCAAAGATGCGGCGCAAGCGGCAGGGCAATCGGGTAGTCGGGTTCGAACGGCGTGGTGAACGAGGGCAAGCGACGAACAGTGGGGTATGGGTCTTGGTAGTTTTTGAAGCGGGGGGCGTAAATCCATACTTCGTGTCCGCGACGGGTCAGCTCCTCGTGCAGGATGCGTATCGAGATGCTGACGCCGTTGAGGTAGGGCAGGTAGCTTTCGGAGAAGAGGGCGACTTTCACGGCGCGGTCTCGTCGGTGGGTTTGTGGCGATTGCCACGGGGCTGGCGCATTGCCTGCTCTTCCAGAAACGCCACAATGTCGGAGAGTTTGAACCGACGCTGGTTGCCTTCCGTGCGGAAGCAGCGGAGCCAGCCGCGATCGGTGTAGCGGCGCACGGTCGCGGGGCACACGCCCAGCAGGCGCGCCGTCTCCTCCAGCGTCAGCACCGGGTCGGTGAGCCGTGCAATCAGTTCCTCGCGGCTCTCATCGCGTCCGCGCACAGGGTAATACTTGCGCGTCACGCGGTCGTCCGTCCATTCGGCTAAGTAGCGCAGATACCGAGGCAGTTTCGCCCACACCTCGTCGGCTTCGGGGGGCACAATCGCTTCGGGGTCGCGTTTCGTGCGTCCCGCGCGTTTGCGCAGCCGGGGTCCGTCCGACGGAGGCGTCTCGGTACTCTCAGGTTCCTCAACGCCGTGCGGCTGTTGAGGCTCGTGGGCGTCGGGCAATCGGCGCATCTCTTGGGAGATTAGGGGGACAAACTCGGCGAAGTGCGGGACGCGAATTGAGACGATGGCGCGCTGAGAGTCGCTTCCAGCGTGCAGTTGCGGCGTCGCGTCTGGGCGCGGTTGGGGCGTCGCAGGTTGCGTGGACGGCGTCGGGGCGCTGGAGGCGGGAGGTGTTGGGGGGGGAGCGTCCTGCGCGGACGGGTCAGACGGCTCCGTCGCTCGCTCGAACTGACTTTCCAGATATCGATACCAGTCATTTAGGCTCAGGCGGCTCATGGACGCTATGGATTGTACCCTAAAATGAGTGGAAGTGGTAGAATTAGCGTGCTATGCCAATATCGCCGCCTACGCCGTCGGTTCAGTCTTGGACGCTGGAGGCGTGGCTCCACGCTGAGCTGGAGCCGCGCTGCGAGTTCGAACACGGGAGGCTTATCCCTATGGCTTCACCTACGCGCAGACACCAAGATATTCTGTTGACGATGGCTTACGAGGCGCGTCGCCACGCGCTCAGCCGCCAATTAGGCACTGTACTGATGGAAGTGGATGTTGCGTTGCCGATAGGCAAGGGAGTGATACCTGATTTGACTTTCATTCGGCGCGAGCGTGAGGCGGAGTTGCTCACCCCTGAGGGCAAGGTGCAGGGCGCGCCCGACTTGGTGGTGGAGGTAATCTCGCCCACCACCCGCACGCGCGACACAGTGCAGAAGTTGCGTTCGTATCACGAGTCGGGTGTTGCGTGGTACTGGTTGGTGGACAGCGAGACGCTGAGCGTTCAGGAGTTGCAGTGGACCCCAGAGGGGTATGTGATTCGCGGAGTGGCGGAGGCGGGGGAGGTGTTCCGCTCGCAGGCGTTGGAAGGGTTTGAAGTGAATCTACAAGCGTTGCTGGGCGAGTAGTGAAGGTTCTGGAGGGGTACAATAGGTACGCTATGTTAGCATCGTCGCCCACGCCGTCGGTTCAGGCTTGGACGC
>CALGZO010000285.1 GCA_937934465.1 uncultured Fimbriimonadales bacterium
TTCGTCGCGCGTGGGCGCAGGTTGGAAGTATTCCCGACGCGGTTCGGTCGCGCGGCGATACTCATCTGCGAGGATGTGTGGCACTCGATTACCAGCACGATTGTCGCGTTGAAGGGAGCGCAGGTGTTATATGTGCCGACCGCCTCGCCTGCGCGCGGGTTCCACAGCGAGCAGATTGAGAATGTGGAAGCCTATCGTCGCATGCTGACGCAGATTGCCAGCGAGCATGGGATTTATGTGGCGCAGTCGAGTTTGGCGGGTTTTGAAGGCGGCAAGGGTTTCGTGGGCGCATCGTGGATAGTGAACCCCTTCGGCAAGGTGATTGCGCACGGGGGCGTCAATCGCGAAGCGCTAATCGTCGCGCCGTTCGACTTAGACGATATCGCGATTGCGCGGGCGCAGTTGCCGCTCATCTCCGATTTGCGCTCGGTAGTCGCCGATGTAGCGCTGGAGTTCGAACGCTTGGCGCGCTCCCCTGCCCCGTGAGCCTACCACAGCGCGACGCCAGCGAACACGGTGGTGTACAACTCCACCTGTGCCTCTACCGCGACGATTTCTAAGCGCGCGATACGAAGCCCTCTGTCTTCCATCGCTTCTTCTGCCATGCCAGCGACAGTATCGCGTGCCTCGCGTTCGGTCATGTAGCCCTCGGTCTCCATAATCACCCCGATTGCGTGTGTGTCGGTCGGGAACGCCAGCGAGACCGCCGCAGCTATCGTGCGTCCTTCTTCGCAGGAACTGAACATTCCGTAGGCAGTCGGTAAGAGCGCGCCTTTGGGGACATTGATGTGGGGACGCAGCTCCACACCGGGCGGCAAGATGCTCGATACGCGCAGCAAGTTATAATCAGAGAAGCCTGCCTGCCGTAGCGCACGGTCGAAAGAGAGTAACTCAAACGCCGAGGTTCCGACGCCTGCGCCTGCCGTGCAGAAATGCGCCAAGCGAGGCAACGCCGTCGCGCTAACCTGAATGACCTCTTTCATAACGCCTCCTGTATGTCAGTAAACGCGCTCTGCGACCTCGCAGTGCGTCAGTAGAACACCGTCAGTAAGTCTACGCTCCATCGCTTGGTGAAAGACGACCATGTGAGCGCCACCTCGCGGTAGCCGATGCGATACGCAACTGTCAGGGTTCGGTCGTGAAAGTCGTACTGATTGTAGGTTTGCCATGTGTAGCCGACGCCCAGACGCCACAGGGGGCTGATGCGCCAAGAAAAGTCGCTCACAGAACTCATCGAGTTCGCATCCAGCGCGCGGCTAAAGTAGCTGGTGAGGTAGTAGCGTTGTCCTGCGCTCCAGCTCAAGCTTCCTGCCAATCGGTGTCGCCCCAGCAGGTTCGCCCCCAGCGCGTCTTGCGCGTAGTCGTAGTTGAGGCTCAGCACGCCGTTCGCGCCCAGTGCTTGCGTAATGCCCAGTGTGCCCGTGAAGCTCCACCCCTTGTTGGGGAGATTGCCCACAAACTGCCCGACCGATAGCCCGCCTGTGAGGGTGGCGTTGCGTCCGAGCGATTGCGGGATTAGGCTCCACCGCGCGCGCACGCCCGCGCCTTCGCGCGTCTGCACGCCCAGCGAGCTGCTCAGGCGGCTATGGGTATAGTTGAGCGAGAGGCTCTGGCGCAGGGGCAGCCCTTCCACACGGCGAGGGGTGGTCTCGATAAATGCATCGCCGCGCCAGCTATCAGCGCGTGTACCCCGCCAGAGCGTGTTGCCCGACAGCGCGACGCCCGTCGAGTAGCCACGCGCTTGATGGGAGAGCTGCACGGAGCCATACACTCCCTGATGCGCTGGCGAGTCGAGCCAGAGCGAGACGCGCGTGTTGGGCGACAGCGGCTGCTGATGCCGCCAGTTCAGTCCCCAATCGTTGCGCGCCAAGCTGCGCAGGCTCACCGCGCCCGTTCCCAGCCCGGCTCGATATTCGTGTTCCAAGTCGATGAACATCCCCCGCGCCGCGCCCATCGTTCGCCCGCCCACCTGCGCCGTGCGCAGCCGCAACGCGCCAATCTGCGTAGGGGTCAGAGTGTAGTAATATGGCACATCGAGGTAGACCTGTCCGTTCTGCACGCCGATAAGTGTGTCGCTGCCGACGCCGCCGCTCCAGATGCTTTGCGAATAGAGGGGAAGGCTCAGCGACTTCACCTCACCTACATAGAACTCTGCGCGATGGAACTGAATCCGCTCGCTCGGATAGAACCAGATTTGCTCCGCCTTGATGACCAAATCCGACTCGGAGATGTCGGCGAACTGAAACAGTTCTGGGGGCGCGACGGCGTCGAAGGGTTCGGGCGCGCCGTAGCGGATGCGCGCCACTTCCCACCGATTATCGCGCGTGCGCACGCCGAAGCCTTGCAGGCTGCGCAGCTCATAACTCAGCTCGGCGAACTCGTGCGTCTCGGCGCCGAACTGCAGTTTCGCGTTGCGCGCCTTCACGCGCAGGCTATCCACTTCCAGTTGGAGGTCGTCCGCGTCGATGCGCGTGAAGCCGAACCGCACGGTTGCGCCGCGCTCTGCGCCCGATGCGGCTATCACGCGCTGTTCGTTCGCGAAAGCGAGGTACTCAGCCCCCAACACCTGCACATAGTCGGTCGCGCTGCGCAGTTCGTCTTGAGTGGCGACGAACAGCACTTGGATTTCACCGACGACGCCCTGCCCGACTGCGGTCGCCGTAATCACGGCGGTTCCGGGCAGCTGGCTGGCAATCAGCGTGGCGCGTGCAACCCCGCCTTGCGTAGACGCCACAGGATCGCGAAACGCGCCGAGCGTGGTGTTGAAAGCAACCTGTGTGCCATCGGGCGCAGGTCTGCCCTGCGGCGTGCGCACTTCTGCCGTGATGAGGATTTGCGATGCGCCGTCGGCGACGGCGGCGGTGGGGTAGGCAGTCAGGCGGATTGCGCCGCTCGCCCAACTAAAGCAGAGGCAGAGGAGCCATAGCCCCCCTGCCCCCAATCCGCAGCGCGTGTAGGCGAACCGCGCGTGCATACGCTCAGAACTGCGACGCCCCCAGCACTGCGCCCAGTATCAGTGTGAAGAGCGTCATGAATTTGCGCTCGCTGCGTCGGTCGGGGCGTTTCTGCTCTTGTGGCGCAGCGGTGGGTTGCTCGGCAGGCGGCGCGAGGCGCGCACGCACCGCCGCCCCAACTTTCTCGGCGGCTTGCGCCACTGCGGCGATACGCGCGATATTCGGGTCGCCCTCGTCGCTTCCGAGCCGTCCGCGCCCCGTCTCCGCCACGGAGAGCAGCACCTCGCCAGTCTTCACATCGATAAGGTCGCCGCTGAGGGTCACAATCGCCTCGCGCGTGTTCTCATCGTAGCTGAACTCCTCGATGCGCCCTGCGAAGGCAAGGTCGACGCCCAGCAGTTCGCCCACACGCGCGGCGCGCCATGTGCCGTCCGCCTCGCGCTCGTTGAACGGCGGCGCGATTCGGTCGCGGCGGATACGGTTCTCGTCGATGGCGCGACGCAGGGACGGGTTCGTCTCACGGAACCGCAACACATAGAGGTTGGGGATGTCTTTCATCTGCGCGTAGAGGGCGTTGAGCGACTCTACTTCCACATTGAACTCTTCCGTCGGTTGTACCGCCGCGCCCTGTCCGAAGGGGAACAACACGAGCTCGCGCACCTCGTTGGCGGCGAGGCTCGCACTCATCAGCAAGGCGGCGATAACGCTCCAAATGACTTTCACCTTTACCTCCTGTAAGCGGGCTGGAGCGGGCGCGCTCCAGCCCTGAGAATGTTCTTCAGCGTGTCAGCACGAGCGGTCGTGCGACGCGAGCGGTCTGACCATCTTCGGTGCGGGCTTCCACCTGCACTTGGTAAGTTCCGGGCGGCACGGCGCGCCCCTGATCGTCGCGCATATTCCATGCGACAGTGTTCAGTCCGCGCGTGGCGGCGCGTCCGCGATGCAGATTTGCAATCGGACGCCCGTCGGAGCCGAGTATTTGGATGCTCGTCTGCGCGTTGTCTGCCAGCACATAGGAGATGGAGACGCTACTTGCGCCGCGTCCTGCCGCGCCGACAGTCACATTAGTGATTAGCGCGCCCGTGCGAGCCGCGCGCTCTACTGTGAGCTGCAGGCGCGTGCGCCCTGTGGAGACGAACCGATATTCTGGCGTCGTGCGCAGGTCTACCGTGCGCCCTGTGTTCAAGTCGGTCAGGCGCAGGCGGTAGCCCTGTGGCACAGTGTTCAGGTTCGGGAAGGTGAGCGTCACCTCTTCGCCAGTCGCGGCTTCCACCAGCAGGTCGAACTGCTGTCGGTTGGCGAGGGGGCGTATCTCTTGCATCAGCGGCGCGCCCGTGCCCGACTTCAGGATGGTCAGGTTGACAGGGCGTTCGGGCAGCGGCGTGGGCGGCTCTTCAATGTCGCCTACGCTACGCCCGCTGCTCATCCCGACGAAGTTCTGGGTATCCACGCCGCGGCTGGCGCGCGCCACGATTTGTAATCGCCAATCGTTGGGCAGGTTCGGACGCTCTTGCACGGAGCGCGTGAGGTTGCCGCCGAAGCCCGTGCCCGGCAGGAACACGGGCGGGTAGACAAACTCCACATCTTCGGCGCACTTAATCCAGTAGCCCCGATGAGGCAAGATGGTGGTGTTCGGTTCCGAGCTGAACTTATATTCGCCCGTGAACTCATCCCAGAAGTAAATCACGCCACGAATAACGCCCTGCCCTGCCGCCTCCGCAAAGCTCAAGCTACTCCTCGGATTGCTGGACGGCACTACAACCACCTGCCCCAACACCAGCGGATATGGGTAGGGGTTGCCAATCTGGTTCCAGCCTTTCTTGAGCGGCACGGGCACACTGGTATCGAACACGCTATCGGGGAAGCGTAAGTTGCCAGAGTCGTACTGAGCCACGAGCGAATCTCCGGGCAAGAAGAGCCAGAAGCCTTGACCGGGTTGTATGGTATCGATGGTCTCGTACAACTCGCGTTCAGGGTTCCATCGCTTCGCTTGGTACGCCACGGGCAGGTTGAGTACCTCGTCCAGAGTTCCTGTCGCCGTGAACGGTATCGAGACGATTTGGAAACCGCGTTCCAGCTTGCGATTCGTTGTTGCAGAGATGAGGATTGTACGCGCCACCGACTTCGTGGGAGCAGGCGGCGCTTGAACTGAGGCACGAAAAGTGACAAACCCCACGGCTGCAGGGTCGGCGACTACGCGCCATCGGACGGACGCTGTTTGCCCGGGCGCAAGCCTCGCAATCGTTCGAGAACGGGTCTCGCCCGGCGCGAGCGATACTCCAGCAGGCAGCGACAGGTCGACAGCGACATTCGTTAGGTCGATCTCGCGTCCCACGATAAAGTATTGATTGGTGACATTCGCGATGATATCGAACGCGCCGCCGTTGGCGAGCTGCGAGAGGTCGTCGCGGTTCGGCTCGATGACGGGCAGCGCCTCGACGCCCAACGCAATCGGCGGCTGCACATCCAAGTCTACAGGGGTCAGCGACACATAAAATACATACTCTCGTTCCTGACCTGGAGCAAAATTACGGGCATTCACGAACAGATTAATCGCGACATCACGAATGAACACATCTGGGAAGAGCCTGGGTTCCCAGATGGTGGTACCCTGTATGTAGTACCAGTCCCCCACCACGAGTCGGTCGATGGGCGTCTGGTCGTTGAAGCCCTGAATGGGTTGGAGGATATAGCGCGAGGAGCCTGCGAGGTTGTCGCGCCCCAGATAGAACTCGATGGCTTTAGGAACCTGCGTGTCGCGCAGGTCGACATCGGTGCGCACAGGGCGTTGCCCTTGTAGATAGACATACGGAGGGCGGGATGCGCCGTTGCGGCTGAAGCCTTCCTCGACTCCGACTTCCACATCTGACGCCAATCGCAGCGCCAAACTGGCGGAGGTATTGCCGTTATTGCGCACGCGCAGGCTGATACGCGCCACCGACTGGATTAGGTCGATACGCAAGTCGGTATCCCAGCCTTCCACATTCCAAATGCGTCGGATGTAGAATCCACTTGCGCCCTGAATGTAATCCTTAAAGATGACGGTCGGACCGCCCTCGCGCCCCCAGACAAAGGTCTGTGTTTGCCCTTCACGCGTGGCTTGCATCGTGATGTAGATGCCGCCGGGGTACACGCCCCAAGGATAGCCTGAGGTCATTGCGATACCGCCGTCGCCAAGCAGGGTGTTGCCGCCTGAAGTGCCTATCTGAATGCTTCCCTCGGCGGGTCGTGTGGTGCATGCGGCGCCTTCTATGGGGAAGCACTCCCTGCGCCAAGTGACCGTGCCGTTCAGACCTAACACAGCTTTCAGCACGCCGTTGTCCACCTCAATGTCAAAGTAGTCGCTTACGGGATTTTGATTATCGGGACACCCACATCGCTGACCTGGGGCAGGAATATAGAAATCCTGCGCCCAGAGCGTAGCGCCCAGCGTTAGGGCACTCAGTGTTGTTAAGATGCTTCGTCTCATAATTCGTTTGCCTCCTTCGGTTATCGCGCCACGATAAGCGGTCGAACCGCTCGCGCCACTTCGCCATCCTCGCCCGTGGCGACAATCTGCAGTTGGTACGCGCCGGGCGGCACGGCGATGCCCGAGTCGTTGCGCCCGTTCCAGGTAGCCGTGTTCACGCCTGCCGAGCGCGTTCCATTCTGTAGACGCGCAATCGTCTTGCCCGTTGCGTCTTGGACAAGCACCTGCACTGAAGCGTCTCCGTTGAGTGCATACTGAATGGAGAACTGATTGCCGCGCGTTTGCGTCACTGCCACATTCGTCACCTGCAGGCGGCTGGTTCGCGTGGGCTGCGCCTCGATAACGAATCGGCGACGGCTATTCGCATCGGTGCGGAAGCGATACGAGCTGTTCTGGGTCATCGAGATGCGCTCGCCAGTTGCCTGATCTATCAGCGTGAGCCGTGTGCCGCGCGGCAGGGGCAGCTCTTGCGTCCACTGCAAGGTTGCCTCTGCTTCAGGCTGGTCGGTCGCTACTTCCAGTTCCCAGCGTTGGGCGCGTCGGCTGTTGCGTCGGATGTCCTGCGCTAATGCAGAGCGCGTGCGCTGGTCGATGATTCGCACCATCAGGTAGGACTTGAACGCGGGGGGCTTCTCCACATCTTCGCGTCCGATGTCGTCGCTGGCGTTGGAAGCGGCGCCGATAAGCGTGTTGCTGTCTTCGCGGTCGCCGCTGCGCGCCACGAGTCTCAGGAGCCAGCCATCCGATTGTTGAGACGCGACGCGAGGCGTCTCGTCGGGACGGCTACGCAGCGCGCCGACAGGGGGCACCACGAGCGTGCAGGGCTTCAGCGCTTTGACCCAGTGTCCTTGCCAAGCGATGAGCTCGCCGAGCGGCGCGGTGCGCCAAGTGTATTCGCCCGTCAGCGGGATGAATCGATAGATTTGCAAGCGGATAAAGTCGCGTTCGGCGGCTTCTTGCAAGCTGATGCGTTGCAGCTGACCGCCTGCGCCCGTGATTTCGACTTCGCACGCCGCCCACGGCACATTGAACGGGAACGGATTGCCAATCATGTTCCAGCCTTCTTGGAGGGGGATGAGGTAGGCGGTATTGTTGTCGATTGGCTCGTTGCCCAAGATAAAAGCGGGCGAGGCGCTGCGCACAAAGTATCCTAATCCGCGCGGCGGGGTCGGGGTGTTAGAACCGTCGGGTCGCACTGCGACGCCAGGCGGATTGAAGCTCGCGCGCGGGTCGCGGTTTGCCGCTGAGTAGCGGGCGTATGCGCCTTCGGTAGTGATGTAGCGCGCCAGCAACGCTTCACTGCCGAAAATCTCTTCAGGCGTCTGCGTGATGTTGTATGGCACTGAGAACATCGCCAACCCTGCGTTTTGCACATAGGCTTTGGCTATCACGCGGGTGGAACCGCTGCCGACCACGCCGTCTTGCCCTATGGCTTCCACCGTGATTGTATGGCGTCCCTCGCTGGGCAAGGCGACATTGAAATCGAGGGTGATGGTCTTCTGTTGCACATTCACGACAGCGCTCGGCTCCCACACACTACGCGGCAGCGGGTCGCCGTTCAGGCGCACATTTAGAATGTTGGCGACATCGTTGTTCAACACGCGGCGCACCACCACTTGCACGCGCACGATGCGCGTATCGGTAGTTGTGCCTGGCACAGGCTGCAGGAAGGCGACGCCCACGCCGCCGACGCCGCGCAAC
>CALGZO010000286.1 GCA_937934465.1 uncultured Fimbriimonadales bacterium
TGAGGAATATCTTATCCACACCATGTTTGTCGTGCCTTGAACGAAGGAAGACAAGCCATGCACACGCAAACGGCGACGCCTGTAAGCGAGAGCGAGCGCATCCACGCGATGGACGCCCTGCGCGGGATTGCACTGCTGGGCATTCTGATTGTCAACATGGGCGCGTTCAAAGGGCTGAGTACGCTGGAGCTGTTTCCCAGTCGGGAGAGCCTCGCGCGCGCTGCCGACCAGACCGCGTTCTGGCTGATTCAATCGCTGTTTTCTGCGAAGTTCTATCCGATTTTCGCGTTTCTGTTCGGGCTGGGCTTCGCGCTACAAATGGAGCGATTGCAGGCGCGCGGTCTGAACCCGACGGGCATCATGCTGCGACGCCTGCTCATCCTGCTCATCTTCGGTGTGTTGCACGGGCTGTTCATCTGGACAGGCGATGTGCTGTTAATCTACGCGCTGAGCGGGATGGTATTGCTACTGTTTCGGGGCTTGCGTCCTCGCGCGCTGCTGAGCTGGGTGATTGGGCTGTGGGGCATACAGGCGTTTCTGTGTCTGAGCTGCGGCGGGCTACTGCTGAGTTGGGGGCTAACGGGCGACACGAGCGTGTCGGGGTCGCTGAATCCGCTGGACGCGCTTATCGATCAGGGGCGACGCGCCTACGCTTCGGGCAGCTACTGGCAGGCGCAGCAGTTCCGCTTCATCGAGTGGGTGATGATGCTACTCAACGCGGTCTTCTTCGCGCCGAATGTGCTGATGATGTTCCTACTGGGACTGTATTTCGGCAAGGTGGGCGTGTTCGCGCAGTTAGAGGCGCACCGCCGTCTGTTGGGCTGGTTGGCAGGCGTGGGGCTGACAGTGGGACTTGGGTTGAACGCGCTCGTCGGCAGCGGGATGCTGAACGCCACCCGCGCCGCGCAGGAGATGAGCTTGTATGGGTGGCTCACGATAAGCGTCGTGGTGGGTCCGATACTCTCGCTGGGCTATATCGGCGTGTTCGGGCTACTGTGGGCGTCGCTGCCAGGGTTGCAACGCCTGCTAACGCCTGTCGCTGCGGCAGGGCGCATGGCGCTCACGAACTATCTGATGCAGTCGGTGGTGTGTACCCTGCTGTTCTACGGTTATGGGCTGGGGCTTCGGCTGGGCATCGCGCAGGGGTTGATGCTCAGCGTGCTGATTTGGGCGGTTCAGACGGCGGTCAGCGCGCTGTGGCTGGCGCGGTTCCAGTACGGACCGATGGAGTGGCTATGGCGGAGCCTCACCTACGGGCAGCGCATGGCGTTGCGACGCGCGTAGCGTGCGCGGCGGTGAGATTTTAATCGTCTATCGGCTGCAGCAGGGCGCGCAACTGCTCTTGGTTGCCTTGCTGCAGCGCGCCCTGCACTTGTTGCAACTGCTCTGTCAGGCGGTTCAGCCACTGGAGCGTCGCCTCGCGGTTCAGCAGCAATAGATGGCTCCACAAATCGGGGTCGCTGCGCGCCACGCGCGTGGCGGATTGCCAGCTGCCCCCGCCTTGTAGCTGCGTGGGGTTCTCGGCGTGCAGCGCGGCGAGGCTGAAGGCGAGGCAGTGGGGCAGGAAGCTCAACAGCGCGAACTCGCGGTCGTGTTGCGCGGCGTCCATGCGTATCGGAACCGCGCGCACAGCTCGGACAAGGCGCTGCACGCGCTCAAGGGCGTCGGCGTCGGTTTCGGGCGTCGGGGTCAGCGCCCACTGCGCGCCTTGAAACAGGTCGGCGCGCGCGGCGCGATAGCCGTGCCGCTCCGTGCCTGCAATCGGATGTCCGCCCACGAATCGGTTCGGGTAGGGCAGGTAGGCGCGCGCCCACGCCAGTATGGGTTGCTTGACGCTTGTGACATCGGTAATCACGCTGTCGGGGCGTTGACGCGCGGCGAGCTGTTGTAATAGTTCGGGGATGACGCGCGGCGGCGTCGCAATCACGACCACATCGGCGTCGGCGCAGGCGTCCACAGAATCGACAGGTTGGTCAATCGCCCCCATCGCCAGCGCGCCCTGCACCGCGTCGGCGTCGATATCATAGCCCCACACGGCGTCGCCGAGCGCAGCGTGCTGATACGCCAACCCCACCGACGCGCCGATGCCGCCTAAGCCAATCAGAGCCACTTGCATACACTAACCCCCGTCGGAGCCTTTGTGGAGAACGACCGCAAACTCGCCCTTGGGCGGTTTGGCTTGCCAGTGTGCTATCGCCTCGCTCAACTTGCCCCGAAACACCTCCTCGAACTGCTTGGTTAACTCGCGTCCGACGACCACCGTGCAGTCGCCGAGCGTCTCATAAGCCGTCTGCAGTGTTTTGAGCAGGCGGTGGGGCGACTCGTAGAACACAATCGGCGCGTCCTCGTCCTGCAGGCTCTCGAAAAACCTGCGTCGCGCGCCCTCTTTGCGCGGCGGGAAGCCCTCGAACCGAAACCGATGTGCGGGCAGTCCCGCTACCGAGAGAATCGCCGTGACCGCACTTGCGCCTGGAATCGGCACCACGCGGATTCCTGCCCGATGCGCTGCTTCTACCAACGCGCCGCCAGGGTCCGATATCCCAGGCGTGCCCGCGTCGGTCACCAACGCGACCGATGCTCCCCTCTGCAAACGCTCGAGAATCTGCTGAACGCGCCCCGCGCCCGAGTGCTGGTGAAAGCTCATTAGCGGCGTCTCGATGCCGTAGTGTTGCAGGAGTTTCTTGGTGTGTCGGGTGTCTTCGGCGGCGATGAGGTCAACGGTTCTGAGGGTTTCCAGCGCGCGCAGGGTGATGTCTTGCAGGTTGCCGATAGGGGTGGCGACCACATAGAGTGCGCCTGCCATCGGCTATTCCTCCCGTTTGAGCAGGAGTTTGTGGCGCAGGTCGCTCAGGCGCGTGTAGCGTAGGAACGCCTTGCCGATTTCGGCGTACATCTTCGTCCGCGCCCACACGCCGCGCACCCAGCCCAGCTTCTCCTCTTTCATCGTGTGTGTGATGCCCTCCACCACCACCATCGCCACGGGATAGCGGTTGCGTTTGAAATGGAGCGTCAGCGCGATTTCGACGCCCGAGCGCGTGCGCTCGATGCCCGGAATTTCGGTGAACAGCTCGCGTAGCAGGGCGCGCTGCCCGCTGATGTAGGGCACGAGAATCTGCGCCATATCCGTGCTGAGCCGCCCCCCGCGAAATACGCCTATCGACATCGCGACCTCGCCGTCCAGCACGGGCTTGAGAATCCGTTCCACATGCGTCGGTTGCAGTCCAATCAGGTCGGCGTCGAAGAAGATTATCACATCGGCGTCGGTGGCGGTTGCGCCTGCGAACATCGCGCCGCCCTTGCCCCGATTCACAGGCAGGTTAATCACGCGCACGGGCGGCGCAGTGTGTTGACGCGCGAACTCCAACGCGATGGCGGCGGTCTCATCCGTGCTACCGTCGTTCACCACCAAGATTTCGTGCAGCACTGGGCACTGCGCCAGCACGCTTAGCACGCGCTCGATGCGCGTTGCTTCGTTGTAGGCGGGCACAATCGCTGCGACCTTCACGGGTTGACCTCCCGCGCAGGTTGCCCCGTGACGCGCTCAATGTGCTTGCGCACCTCCTCCGCGCGTCGGTCGGAGAACGGGTGCGTGCGCAGGTTCGTCTCCACCCAGCGGTTGCCAATCTTTTCCTCGCGTTGGAGGATCCTCAAGAAGCGCAGGATGCCGTGGGGGTCATAGCCTGCTTGGTAGGAGTATTCTACGGCAAGTCGGTCGGCTTCGTATTCGTGCTGACGGCTGTATTTGAGTTGCATCAGCGCATCGGCGATTTCGGCGGCGTCGCGCACGCTCCCGCGCGTCACGGCGGCAATCAGCACGCCGCGCCACAGCCCCTGCGTGTATTGCTTGTTGGCATGCCGACGGTTGATATGCCCCATCTCGTGCGCCAGCACACCCGCGAGCATGTCATCATCGTCGCCCACCAAGTCAATTAGCCCCCGAAACACATAAATCGGTCCGCCCGGCAGCGCGAAGGCGTTAATCTCTTTGCTTTCCAAGACTTTGAAGGAGTATTGGAAGTCTTTGTCGCCTGCCACAGCCACCAATCGCTGCCCGATGAGTTGCACGCGCTGCTGCACGGCAGGGTCAGGGTCGAGTTTGTAGGCTTTCTCCACCTCAGCAGCGACCTGCTGCCCGATACGCACTTCCTCTTTCTTACTCCAAGTCGTGCCGCGACAGCCTGTGAGCGTCAGAACAACCCCCAACAAAAGTAGCCCAAGCCATCCTCTGCGAACGCTATCTTGCCTCATCATTCGCCTCCTACAGGGGGTATTATACCGTATGTCGGG
>CALGZO010000287.1 GCA_937934465.1 uncultured Fimbriimonadales bacterium
CGGCGAAACAGAGGAAAGTTCCTAAGCGCGTGAGCGGCAAATTAGGCTCTGGCGTGACGCCTTCTGGTAAATCGATCGCAACTGCGCTCAGGGTCGTGCCGCCCCGCGCCTGCGCCAACGAAAAGAACACAATCTGCCCCGACCGCGTGAGTAGGTACCAGCGGTCGCCAATCAGCACAGTATTGTGAGTAGGTTCTGACATATGGATACGCGCTTCCATCGAGATATTGTTGCTGAAAGTCGTGTCGACGCTGAGTGGGTTGGGCGTACAGTACAGGCGCAGCATTGTGAAATCCCAAGTGAGCCAGTGAAGCCGCCCCTGAATTATCTTTGGCTCGCCTATAATCGTATGACCATCCCATGTAGTCGCCGTTGTGTGTGTGGCGTGAGTCCCTTCGGTTCCCGCTGCGAAATCGAGGTGGTGGATGATTGTAGGACTTTGTTGGGGCGATGCAATCCATTCGATAAACGCGCCGTCGGTGAGGCGGTTGCTCGGTGGGCGGACGCGCAGGTAGAGCCGACGCGCCTCGCCGGGCGCTAACAGCGAAGTCGTATCAGACAAGAGCGCGCCGCTGGAGAAGCCCGAACCGTCTTCGCGTTCCTCAAATAGCGCCAGACTCCACGGGCTCGCGTCGCGGCTCTCGTCGGACTTTATCCGCCAGTTGAGCCAGTCCACGGCGTTGCCGCGATTGGCGACCACGAAGGTGAACCATCCCTCGGAGCCAGCGACAGTCTGAGCGTTCTCGGTTTCATGGACGATGCGCCAGTTCGACACGACGCCGACCGTTATTTGCGCCTCGGACGAGAGGGTGAGCATCTGCCCAGCGTCGCTGGTCGCTATCGCGCGCAGTTGGAAGGTCGTGCCTGCCCACAGCATGCCATCGGGCGTGCGCGGCGGCTGAGCCGACCCCATAGCAAAAGTCCCTGCCAGAAGCCAACACAACCAGAAATATCGCATAGCCGTCCTCTGCCATCTCTAAGAGAATAAAACGAAGGCGCCTCAAGGCGTAAACGCCCTGTCTCCCTTTACGACAACAAGTGGGCGGGGTCTTTATCTGAATTATACAACATTTTCACGGGGTTTCCTGCCAATTAGACGCGGAATCGCCTCGAAAGGGTATACTTAGCGTTGCATGGAAGCGTTTGTCAAGCCCGACCTCACTTGGAGCGCGCTTGCGCCCATCGGCGTCGTGATTGCGACGGCGTTGGCGACTTTGATAACGGAGCTATTCCTACCGCGTGGTCAGCGTGCGCCGCTCATCGCGCTCGGTCTGCTGGGGTTAGCCCTCGCCGCCTATTTCCAACTCTCGCTGTGGCAGGTGCGGATTAGCACTTTCGGCGATATGCTCACGGTGGACTCGCTCGGCGCGATTTTGAGTTTGGCGGTGCTGGGCGCGACGGCTTTGACTTTGCTCTTCTCGGAAGAGTACCTGCAGGCGCGCGGATTGCGATACGGCGAGTTCTATCCGCTGTTGCTGTTCGCAAGCGCGGGCGCGATGGCGATGCTCACCACCACGAACCTGATGGTGATGTTCATCGGGCTGGAGATGCTCTCGCTGGCGTTGTATGTGCTGTCGGGGCTGTCGCGGGCGGAGGCGCGCTCGGAGGAGTCCGCGCTGAAATACTTTTTGCTGGGCGCGTTCGCGTCGGCGTTCCTACTGTATGGGATTGCGCTGATGTACGGGGCGACAGGCAGCGTCGATATACGGGCGGTTCCGCTCGCGTGGGAGTCGAGTGAAGGGGCGTCCGATGCGCTGCTCACGGCGATCCTTGTGCTGCTGCTGATAGGGCTGGGTTTCAAGGCGTCGCTGGCGCCGTTCCATGCGTGGACGCCCGATGTGTATCAGGGCGCGCCGACGATTGCCACAGCGTATATGTCGGCAGTGGTGAAGGTCGCTGCGTTCGGCGTGCTGATACGGCTCACGAGCAGCGCTGCGCCCGCAGCTGAGTTGTGGACTGCGCTCCTGTGGTGGCTGAGTTTATTATCGATGGTGTTGGGCAACGCCGCCGCGCTCATCCAGCGCGACGCGAAGCGCATGCTCGCCTATTCCAGCATCGCGCACGCAGGCTACCTCACGGTCGGGCTGGTCGCTGCGAACGCGACAGGCGCGACAGGGATGATTTACTACCTGGTCGCCTATAGCCTGATGACGGTCGGCGCGTTCGGCGTGCTGACGCTGATGGCGCGCGCGGGCGACGCAACGACCATTGATGCGCTGCAGGGCTTGTATCGGCGTAGCCCGCTCGCTGCGCACGCGATGGCGATTCTGATGCTCTCGCTGGCAGGCGCGCCGCCCACCGCAGGGTTCTGGGGCAAGTGGTATCTGTTCCTCGCCGCGATTGAAGCGAACCAGATGATACTCGCGCTCGCGCTGGCGCTGACCAGTGTGATTGGCGCGGCGTACTACCTGCGCCTGACCTTCAGTATATACGCGGAGCCGCGCGAGCCTGCAACGGCGTGGCGCGTGCCTGCGCCGATGGCGATATGCCTGCTCACCTGCGCGATTGGTCTGATTGGGCTGGGCGCGTTGCCTGCAGGTCTGACCGACGCCGCGCGTACCGCCGCGCGACAGGTGATTGCGCAGCCGCCCGCGCCCGTGCAAGCCGAACTTCACTCGGCGAAGTGATCCCAGCCGATTATCGCGAACGACTCGCGCCGACCGTCGGGGTACTGAAGCCACAGCTCAGGCTCGGCAATCACCTCCCCGATGACGCTGAGCGGCGCGCCCGTCGCGTCGGGAGCCTGCTCCAGTAGGCGTTGCCCCACCGCAGGCGGCGCAGATAGCAACAGCTCATAGTCTTCACCGCCCGCGATAGCGAACGATAGAGGGTCTAACCCGCGCTCGTGCGTCCACTGCTGAGCGACGGGATGCACGGGGACGCGCTCTGCGTACACGATTGCGCCCTTGCCCGACGCACGCATCAACTTGGGCAGGTCGGCGGCGAGTCCGTCGCTGAGGTCCATCATCGCGGTTGCGCCCAGCGCTTGTGCAAGTGCGCCCGCTTGCAGGCGCGGCGTCGGGCGGAAGTGCGGCGTGAGGTCTATCGCGCCCGGTGCGCCTGCAAACAGTGCTTCCAGCCCAGCGCGCGAGCCGCCCAGCGCGCCCGTGACCATCAGCCAATCGCCCACGGCTGCGCCGTCGCGCGTCACAGGCGCGCCCGCCACGCGCCCTAACACCGAAACATCAATCGCAACCCGCTCGGCGCGATTGGTATCCCCCCCAATCAGCGCGGCGTCGTAAGCACGGGCGCACTCCAAAAAGCCTTTTAGGAACGCTTCGAGCCATTCGCCTGTGCGTTCGGGCGGCAGCGCGATAGCGAGCAACGCCCCGACAGGCGCGCCCCCCATCGCCGCGATGTCGCTCAAGTTCACTGCCAACGCCTTCCAGCCCAACGAGGCGGGGTCTATCCAGTCCAAGCGGAAGTGGACGCCCTCGACGAGCATATCTGCTGTCCACAACAGCGTCTGCTCGCCTACTTGCAAGACTGCGGTATCGTCGCCGACGCCGCGTGCGACCGAGACGGCTTCTGAAGGCGTCGGCAGCGTGCAAAGTGTAGCGATTCGCTCAATCAGTGCGCTCTCACCCGACGGCGGCGCGTCTAATCGCATAGCAGGAGTGTACCGAATCGGGTAGAATCACAGCATCGCATACGGTTCTACGCGCGTATGCGCAAGTGTGGGAGAGACTATGAAGATTCTGAAACCGATAGGCGTGGCAAGCGTTTGGGCGGCGGGGCTGCTCTGCATCGCGTGGTCGGATACCACGCTGTACGCGGGTCAGCCAGCGGCGGAGTCGGGGCTAACCCTGCGGAGTTGGGGCGCAGGCACGATTGAGGACAGCACGGAGACGACCTTCGTCGGCAGCCGCTCGGTCAAGGTACTCACGCGCGGGACGCTGTCGGGCGGTTGGATGGTGTTCGGCAACCCGATAGATTTGCGCAGCGACCTGAACGCGCCCGATAAGTCGATTCGATTCACGCTCCGTTTTGCGGGCAGTGGCGCGGCGGGCGGCGCAGTTGGCGGCGGGGGCATCGGCGCGCCGCCGCCTCCCAGCGGACCCGGCGGGATCGGCGCGCCCGGCGGTCCTGAAGCGCCCGGCGGACTGGGCGCGCCTGGCGGACCGCGCGGCGGCGGCGCAGGCGCAACCCAGACCACTGCGCCCCCCCTACGCGAACTGCGACTAATCTTCGAAACCAGCGACGGTAAACGCGCCGAGACCACGCTCCCCCTGCAGAACCTGCGCACCGACGAATCGGGCTGGCAATCGGTTAGCCTGCCCCTGCGCGCCGTCGCCGGACTGCGCGAAACGAACGGACAAATCGCCAAAATCGGCGTCTTCGGCGATGCGACAGGCGTGTTCTACATCGGCGAGATACGCACCCTCTCCGAAACAACGCCAATCCAAGGCTACATGGCGATTCAAAACACCTTCGGCTCGGTCTTCACCTCGCGCAGTCAAGAGCGGCTGAGCATCGCGGGCGGCGATGAGCTCATCTTCTTCGGCGTGACGGAGGGCGTCAGCACGCCTGTAGAGTATCGCTGGAGCTTCAGCGGCGACCCCTCGCAAATCGACGGCGTGGGCAGTGTGGTGCGCCGACGCTTCCCCCGACGCGGCAACTACACCGTGCATCTGACGATTGCCGACCCCTATGGCATTCGACCGCCCACAACCGCAAAGATCGAAATACAGGTGAACTAAACATGCGGTGGATCGACACTCTCAAGTACGACTCTAACGGGCTAATCCCCGCCATCATCCAAGACGCCGACAGCGGCGAGGTGCTGATGATTGCCTACATGAACCGCGAGTCGCTGCAGCGCACCGTCGCGACGGGGCTATGCACCTACTGGAGCCGTTCGCGCCAGAAGTTCTGGGTCAAGGGCGAGACAAGTGGACATGTGCAGCGCGTGCAGCGGATTTTGGTGGATTGCGACGCCGACGCCGTGCTGATTCAGGTCGAGCAGGTCGGCGTCGCCTGCCACACTGGGCATCGGCGCTGCTTCTATCGCGAGGCGCAGGGCGACGAACTGGTGGAAGTCGAGCCTGTGATTATCGAGCCGGAGCAAATCTACGGCGGTTAGCGTGCGCTGCCGCGCAGGATGCGGGCTAACTGTTTCTCGTGGGCAGGCGGGGTCAGCGCGATGATGGTGTCGCCCGGCTGCAAAATCAGATTCGCCAACCCCAAAGTGAGCTGACCGTGGCGCACTACGGCTGCCAGCAGGGTTTTGGGAGGCAGCTCCAGCTCGCCAATACTCTTGCCTGCCACAGGCGATTCGAGAGTGACCTCCGCCTCAACAACCTCGATCTCGCCGCGCATAATCGCGCCGATGGGCAACACCTCGCCGTACTCCACTTCCTGCTCCAAGATATTGAAGATGAATCGCGTGCTGCAGACGGTCTCTTGCACGCCGAGTCGGAAGAAGAGGGCTTCGTGACGCGGGTCGCGCACAACGGCTAATACGCGCTTGACCTTGAAGAAGTTCTGCGCGAGCTGGCTCACGATAAGGTTGTCTTCGTCGTCGCCAGTCGCAGCGACGACCACATCCGCGCGGCGTGCGCCCGCCTCGTTCAGCACGCGCACCTCGCACGCATCGCCGTACATCACGCGCTCGCCCAACTCGTCCGCCAAGTCCAACGCGCGCTTGCGGTTCTTCTCTATTAGCAGCACCTCGTAGCCGTGCTGATGCAGCGCCTTGGTCAGGTGATAGCCGATATCGCCGCCGCCTGCGATAATCACATACATGGCGTTCCTATTATACCGACTGTTCATCAGTGGGCGCGTCCAGAACGGCGAACACCTGCGACGGCGACAACTCCACGCCACCCAACACCGTAGAACGCACCAACTGAGACCCAGAAAAACTGCCCAACATCCGATAGCCACCCTCCCCATACACCAGCACCTCTATCACACGACGCTCCATATCCACCGCCCACACCTCAGGCACGCGCAACTGGTGATAGTCCTGCAACTTCTCCGCCCACGACGAGTAGGTGTCGGAAGGCGACAGCACCTCTATCACCAAGTCGGGCGGCTGCTCCAAGCGCGGCTCGTCCATCAACTGCCTAAAGTCGCCGAACCGCTCTCGCGAGAGGAAGAACAGGTCAGGCTGCCGCGTGCGCACTGGCTCCCGACGAACCACCACATCGTAGGGCGCGCTGAGCAACTCGCCCAGATGTTCGCTCCGAATTACAGGCGCGATGATAAGGAGTATCTGCTGCACAATCAGCTGGTGCTTGAAGGTCGGTGTCGCCAACGGTTTCACCTCGCCGTCGATGATTTCGTAGGATGTGAGTTCGCTGGGCAGGTTCAGATAACCTTCCCAGTCCACCACTTGTGGCGCTTGCGTGCTGTGTATCGTGATTGCCATACGCCCCCCTGCTCACAGTGCGGCTTCGCCGCGTTCGCCCGTGCGGATGCGCACGACCTCTTCCACTTCGCTGATGAAGATTTTGCCGTCGCCAATCTCGCCTGTCTGCGCCGCCTCGATGATGACGCTCACAATCTCGTCGACGCGCTCGTCAGGCGCGACGATTTCCAGTTTTATTTTGGGCAGCAGATTAGTCGTGTAGGTACTGCCGCGATATTTTTCGGTGTGTCCTTGTTGGCGTCCGAAACCGCGCACATCGGTGATGGTCATGCCGTATACGCCGATGTCGCTTAGCGCTTCCTTGACCGCCTCGAATCGTATCGGGCGGATGATTGCCTCGATGCGTTTCATCGCGTTCGCGCCTTCAGTTTACCCCACATGCCTTCGCGCAGCGTATGGGGTAAGCAGGCTTCACGACGGTTCTTCAGGGTTGGTATCGTCGGCGGCGCTGGTATCCTCGTTAGTTTCTGGCGGTTTCGGGGGCGGCGCAGCGCGTAGGATATGCACGCGCACCTGTCGTCTGCCGAACTGCAACGCCTGTGCGCGCGTAGCGAAGCAGAGGTCGATTTTGTGCCCGCGAATGGCGCGTCCAGTATCGGCGGCGATTGCCATCCCGTAGCCCTCGATGTAAAGCACCGTGCCCAGTGGAATCACGCGCGGGTCGACGGCGACCAGCCCGTAGCCGGCAGGCAGACCACTGGCAGTGCGTCCCGAGCCAGTGCCGCCGCCGCTGCGGTGGGGCGTGTACGCGCTGGCATGCATCGTCAGCACTTTGGCGGTTCGGAACGACGAGCTTCTGCCCAACGCGCCGCGCGAGGCGATATGCCCATGCACGCCTATCTCATAAATGCTCGGCTGCGGCGGCGTGAGCGTCTCCTCGCGCACCTTCACGCGCCGAACTTCCTTGCCGTTGCGCAGGTAAACACGCCAAACGACGAGCTTCTCGCCCGGCGTTCCTGCCGTCTTCAACACACGATGGCGCGGGGGTAAGCGCCGATTCACTTCAAACAGCGCGGGCGGCGGGGTCTGCTCCCGCGTCTCAATCGTTTTGACAGTAACTTTTCGATCGTTGCGAGGCTTCTCGGCGCAGCCGAGCGCGCCTGTCATCACCAAACCGATGCTCACCAGCAGCCATCGCCACGATCCACCCCTGATAGCGTTCCTTCGCTGTTGCATAGATAACCTCCCTTTGCGAAACCGCTACAGGCTCCGCGAAGTGTCGCCCAGGTTTGGACAGATATAGTATACC